>NZ_JBKEWJ010000006.1:0-135838 GCF_056357555.1 Bifidobacterium sp. LH_230 | reverse complement strand
CGCCAGTGGCACGGCCGGTTGGCTACGTTCGGAAGGGATAACCGCTGAAAGCATCTAAGCGGGAAGCCCGCTCCAAGATAAGGATTCCATGAGGACTTGATCCTCGAGACTCCCCATGCAGAACACGTGGTCGATAGGCCGGACGTGGAAGCCCCGCGAGGGGTGGAGCCGACCGGTACTAACGGGGGAAAGGCAATACACTATCCCAACCATTGGTTGGGACACGCATCCATCTGCTGCTGGTATCACGCGCGACATTGAACACTGCGCGTCACAAGACATCAACCGCGTCCCCTATCCGGTCCCCGAACCACCACGAATGCCGGCAAGCATAACGCTTGACCGTTTAATTGAAGATTTGCGGCGGTCATGGCCCAGGTGAGACGCCCGGTCCCATTCCGAACCCGGAAGCTAAGGCCTGGCACGGCGATGGTACTGCACTCGACAGGGTGTGGGAGAGTAGCACACCGCCGCATCACACGTTAAGAAAAGCCCCGATACCACGACGGTACCGGGGCTTTTCCCATATTAGGCGAGCAATCAATACACCGAATAGCCGCCGGGAATCCTTGGACCACGACGGTCCCGGCCGTCGGCGTGACGACACGGCGCGTGGTCGGCGCCCCGTGCACGCCCCGTCATCACCCCAGCCCGCCCGGCCTTCGCCGGGCACCCTCCCCTTCAAGGGGAGGGAAACACCAGGACCCGACACTGCGCCCGGACGGACGGGGCGTATGGGGTTCCCTCCCCTGTGAGGGGAGGGTGGCGGCGAAGCCGCCGGGATGGGGTACCAAAGCAACCACCACCAAAACAACCCACCACACTACACACTCAAGGAAAGGGACACATCAGGAAGTCAGAACGACCACTATCATCCTCAACAGGGGAAAGAAAAAAGTATTACTGCAGCGCTTTCATCAGCGAATCGACGTGGCCCTTGGCGCGTACGTTGTATCGTGCCAGCGTAATCAGGCCGTCGTCGTCAATGGCGAACGTCGACCGGATCACGCCTACATGCACTTTTCCGTACAGCTTCTTTTCCCCGTATGCCCCGTACAGCTTGTGCACGGTCAGATCGGGATCGGACAGTAGCGGAAAGCTTAGGTGATCGCGCTCCACAAAACGATGCAGTTTCGGCAACGGGTCCTTGGACACTCCAAGTACAGTGAATCCAAGAGAGTGCAGACGCGCAAGATTGTCACGGAAGTCGCATGCCTCGGTCGTGCATCCCGGCGTCATCGCAGCAGGATAAAAATAGAGAATCACACGGTGATGCTGCGCGGTCAGAGCGGACAACGTGACGTGTGTTTCAGTGCCGTCGGGCAGCGCCGCCGGCAGTGTGAAGTCAGGTGCGCTTTGCCCGACTTCGAGACGTGCGGGCATATCGGACTGTTCGATATCAGATTGAGTCATACCCGACATTGTATGGGCTGCGGCGGTCGTATAACATCCGCAGCCCATATCATCAGTCTTCAGCAACCGATCGTCAGGCATCCTTCTTGCTGATCAGCAGCAGAATACCGGCGATCTGGTTCGCGAAAATCAATGTGCAGACGCCGAACGCCGTCGTATTGGCCGCCTGGCCCTTGTAGATGCGCCAGCTGTGCACCGTCATCGGGATCATCCAGGCCAACGCGATAAGCGTCCAGCACCATGCGATGCATCCGATCACATTCAGCACGAACGCCGCCAGACGCAGATTCCGATCCGTTTCCGTCATCCAATATGTGCCGTCTGCGGCATAGGTGGGAGTCTGTGCAGCATATCCGTAACCGGCATATTGCGCCTGCTGGTACGGCTGTTGGTACGTGTTCTGCTGTTGGCCTGCATACGGGTTGGGATTCGTGTTCGGGTCCTGCTGCGACGCCGGCATGGAACTGTCGGTCCACTGCGTGCCATCCCACCAGCGCAGCTTCGTCTGATCTCCGGACGGGTCCGGGTACCATCCCGGCTGATATTCTGCCATGCATCCTCATTTCCGTTGAAATTACGTAACGCTGTCATTCTAACAGCGGGTATCTAGACAACTGGCAGGCGGCTGATGGTGCCGCCGCATATAACATGAACACACGGTGAACACGCGGGGTCGCGCGGCGGGGCGTGTCGCGTGTATAGTCGGATAGGTCACTTCTGTGGCCACCTTATCCGCTTCACGCAAGAAAGGTGAGCCGTGTCAGTAACAGACGAGTCGGTCGAGACGCCGATGATTGGTAAGAGCGTCATCTCGCTCGATGATCTTTCCCTTCGCCAGATCAAGGAACTGCTGCATAAGGCGCAGTACATCGATTCCCATCGCCGGGAAGTCGCGCATACCTGCGACGGCAGGGTGCTGGCCACGCTGTTCTACGAGCCGAGCACGCGCACGCGCCTGAGCTTCGAGACCGCCATGCTGCGTCTCGGCGGCAAGGTGATCGGCTTCGCCGGCTCCCAGCTCTCCAGCGCGTCCAAGGGCGAGTCGATCGCCGACACGCTCAAGACCGTGTCCAACTATGTCGATGTGGTCGCGATCCGTCACCCGAAGGAAGGCGCGGCGCTCGTCGCATCCCGCGCCGCCTCCGTGCCGGTCATCAACGCCGGCGACGGCGGCCACATGCACCCCACGCAGACGCTCGCCGACCTGGCCACGCTGCAGACGCGCTTCGGCCGCGTCACCGACCTGACCGTCGGCCTGTGCGGCGACCTCATGTTCGGACGCACCGTGCACAGTCTCATCGAAACGCTGTGCCGCTTCGGCAACGTGCATTTCGTGCTCATCAGCCCCGACGAGCTCAAGACCCCGCAGTACGTGCTCGACCGCATCGACGCGACCCCGTCCTGCTCCTACACCGAAGTCAAGGACCTCGTCTCCGTGATCGGCGACCTCGACGTGCTGTACATGACCCGCGTGCAACAGGAGCGCTTCTTCAACGAGGACGACTACCTGCGTCTGCGCGACACGTACATCCTCGACGAGGACAAACTTCAGCTCGCCAAGCCGGACATGGCCGTGCTGCATCCGCTGCCGCGCATCAACGAGATCGCCGTCGAGGTCGACAACGACCCGCGCGCCGCCTACTTTGAGCAGGTGAAGAACGGCATGCTCATGCGCATGGCGCTCGAAAGCTCTGTGATCGGCGACGAACTGCCCGGATACGAACCGCTTGAAGCCAAGGAGGTCAAGGCCTGATGGAAGTCACCAGCATCGTCAATGGCATCATCATCGATCATGTGCCGGCCGGCACCGCGCTCAAGGTGCTCGAATACCTGAAGATCAACCCGGCGAAGACCAAGCTCGCGCTGATCATGAATACCGACAGCCACCTGTACGGCACGAAGGACATCATCAAGATCGAGGACGAGGACGGCAAGAAGACGCCCGCCATCGACCTTGACGTGCTCGGCCTCGTCGCGCGCACCGCGACCGTCGGCATCGTGCGCGGCGGCAAGATCGTCGAGAAGAAGACGCCGACGCTGCCCGAGCATGTGATCAATATCCTTACCTGCAAGAACCCGCGCTGTGTGACCACCACTGAACGTGGCATCGACCAGATGTTCCATCTGACGCATTCCGAGCGTCAGGAATACCGTTGCGACTACTGCGACGAGGAAGCGAAACTGTAATGCTGACCCTGCGCAACATCACGGTATGGGACACCGGCGAGACGATCGATCTGGTGATCCCCGACGTTGACGAGAGCCGGCTGTTCAGCGAGCCGGAAGCGGTGACGGACGGCGAATTCGACGCGACCGGCCTGACTGTGGCGCCCGGCTTCGCCGATCCGCACGTGCACTTCCGCGATCCCGGCCAGACGTACAAGGAGTCGATGATCTCCGGCTGCCGCGCGTCCGCGTCCGGCGGCTACACGGACGTGCTCATCATGCCGAACACCGTGCCCGCGATGGACGGCGAGCCGGTCACGGCCGACGAGCCCGGCGCGTCCGAAGTGCTCGACGCCGGCTATGACACGGTGATCGACTACCTGCAGCACTACGAGGACGCGCATGATACGGCGCTGCCGGTGCGCTACGACCTGTGCGTGTGTGCGTCGAAGGGACGCGTCGGCGGCGCTGCCACCGATCCGGACCGCTGGCGCGACTATCTGCCGTCGTCCGCGACCGTGCGCGGGGAAGCCAAGGATGCGTACCAGCTGGCCCATCCGGTGACCGCGGTCAGCGACGACGGTTCGGCCGTGACTCCCGCGATTCTCGACGAGGTGCTCGAGAACGTCAGGAAGACCGGACTGTATCTGATCGAGCACTGCGAGCATCATGACACCGGTGCGGTCAACGACGGCCCGGTCGCGCGCGAACTCGGCGTGCCCGGCATTCCGGAGGACACCGAACTGAAGATCGTGGCCCGCGACATCGCCAAGGCCCGCGAAACCGGCGTCCACGTGCACTTCCAGCATGTGAGCACGGCGATCTCGTTCGACGCGATCCGCAAAGCCAAGGCCGAAGGCCTGCCGATCACCTGCGAGACCGCGCCGCACTACATCGCATTGTGCGACGAGGACCTCTTGAAGTACGGCACTCTGGCGAAGATGAATCCGCCGCTGCGCTCCGCGGCCGACCGCCAGGCGACGATCGCCGCGATCGCCGACGGCACGGTCGACATGCTCGCCACCGATCACGCGCCGCACACGCTCGAGGAGAAGGAACGCGGGTTCCTCGACGCGCCGAACGGCATCATCGGCTTGGAATGCGCGTACGGCGTGGCGCACAAGGTGCTCGTCGAAGGCGGATACATCGACGACAAGCGGCTCATCGAACTGATGTCGGTCGCGCCGCAGCATCTCATGGGCCATGTGCCGACCGACGTGGCCGGATTGCTCAACACGTCCGCCAAGTGCGCGGTCAAGCGCACGCTGGATCTGAGTCGCGTGGAGCATCCCGAGAACGTCGATCTGGTGATCCTGAACACGAACGAATCGTGGACGGTGGACCCGTCGGCGTTCCATTCGGCCGCACGCAACACGCCGTTCGGCGGATGGCAGGTGACCGGGCGGCCGCTCGCCACGGTGCTCGGCTCGAAACTGGTGTTCAGCCGGATCAAGTAACGAAAGGACAACGTCATGGATCGGCTCATTGAAGCGATCGAGAACGCGCAGAACCCGAGCGTGGTCGGACTCGACCCGACGCCGGCGCTCGTGCCGCCGCAGGTCGTCGCGTCGTTCGCGGATGAGGTGCGCGACTCCGTCGAGGACCCGGCTGAAATCCCGGCCGCGCAGCTCGCCGTCGCGTATTTTGAATTCAACCGTGCGATCATCGACGCGGTCGCCGACATCGTGCCCGCCGTCAAACCGCAGATCGCCATGTACGAGGCGATCGGCCCGGCCGGCATCGACGCATACACGATGACCTGCGAATACGCGCAGCAGCAGGGACTGTACGTGCTCGGCGACATCAAGCGCGGAGACATCGGTTCGACCGCCGCCGCCTACGCCGGACACCTGAGCGGCGTCGCGGGCTTCGAGGACGGCGCGCAGCCGTTCGACCCGTGGCATGAGGACGCGGTCACCGTCAACCCGTACCTCGGCACCGACGGCATCACGCCGTTCGTGGACGCGGCAGCCGCGGCCGACAAGGACATCTTCGTGCTCGTGCGCACGTCGAACCCGTCCAGCAAGGAACTGCAGGAACTCGACCTCGCCGATGACGGCAAGCTCTACGAGCATGTCGCCGATCTGGTCGAAGGCTGGGGGAGCGCAACCATCGGCAGCCGCGGCTACTCGCGCGTCGGCGCGGTCGTCGGCGCGACCCATCCCGAGGAGGGCGCGGCATTGCGCGAACGCATGCCGCACACGTTCTTCCTCGTGCCCGGCTATGGCGCGCAGGGCGGCACGGCGGCGGGCGTCGCCGGCATGTTCGACAAGAACGGCTCCGGCGCGATCGTCAACTCGTCGCGCGGCATCATCGGCGCATGGAAGAAGACCGGCGAGTATCGCGACGATATGAACGCGGGCGAGGCGCTCGATCTGGTCGCATCCGCGGCGCGTCGGGCTGCCAGCGACATGCGCGACGATCTGCGCGTGAACGTGTACCGGTGAGCTGAAGGATTGAGGGGAGTGCGCATGCATCGCTCCCCTCAATCGTCCCATGAACGATCGTCCCCCCCCGCGAAGAAGGGGAGCCGCACGGTTCGACCACCATGCCGATTCAGATGACTGCGGCAGACCTTGGCGTAAGCTGGAATACTGGCGCTGAATAGATTATGCAGATGAGGAGAATCAAGGAAGCAATGCCCACAGCAACCTTCACCCCCACCGCCGACGTGGTCGCCGAGGCGACCGAAGCCGGCTATTTCCCCGGCCGGCACACGGTCGAGATCACCGAAGTCACGAAGCTCACCGAAGGCGTGTACCGTCTCACGTTCCGCGACCCGTATATCGCGAAGCATGCACGCCCTGCACAGTTCGTGAACCTGTTCAGCCACGATCCGATGAAGCTACTGCCGCGTCCGTTCGGCGTGAGCGAGGTGGACGGCGATCTGGTCAGCGTCATCTTCGCGGTCGTCGGCAAGGGCACCGCGGAATTCTCCGAACTGACGGCCGGCGACCATATCGACGTGCTCGGCCCGCTCGGCCGGCCGTTCAACACGAAGACCGCGTCGCATTACATCCTCGTCGGCGGAGGTCTCGGCGTGCCGCCGCTCATCTACACCGCGCAATATCTCCAGTCGAACGACGACATGCGTACCACCGCCGTGTTCGGCTACCGCAACGACCACTTCGCCGACCAATACGTGTCCCGCTATGCGGACGCGACGGTGAGCATCGACGAATCCGAGGGCAACGTCATCACGCTGCTCGACCGGATGGAAGCGGCCGGCGAACTCACCCGCGACGGTCTTGCGCCGGTGATCCTGTCCTGCGGACCGCTGCCGATGATGAAGGCGGTGGCTCAGTGGGCGTCCAAGCGTGGCATTCCCTCGCAGCTGAGCATGGAGCAGCGCATGGGCTGCGGCTATGGCACCTGCGTGGTGTGCGTGGTCGACACGGTCGACGGACGCAAGAAGGTGTGCTCGGACGGTCCGGTGTTCACCGCGGAACAGCTCGGATGGGAGGCGTGAGACGATGACCGAAACGAATACCCCGATCAACGTGTACGAGAAGCACGAGTGGAAGCACAAGACCGTCGTCGCCGGCGTTGAATGGAAGAACCCGGTCGGCACCGCGTCCGGCACGTTCCAGCTGGCCGCATGCCGCTGGTTCTATGACGTGAGCCAGATGGGCGCGATCTCCACCAAGGGCGTCTCCCCGGTGCCGTGGGAGGGCAACCCCGGCCCGCGTACGGCCGAAAGCCCCGCCGGCATGGTCAACGCGGTCGGTCTGCAGAACCCCGGCGTCGATCACTATCTCGTCGACGAACTGCCCAAGCTCAAGGAACTCGGCGCGACCGTGGTGACGAACGTCGCCGGCCACAGCGACGACGACTACGCGCAGGTCGTCGCCAAACTCGCCGACTCGCCGGCCGACATGCTCGAGATCAACGTGAGCTGCCCGAACGTGAGCCACGGCGGCATGTCCGTCGGCACCGACCCGGTCGCATTGAGCCGACTCATTGGGCATCTGCGCAAGCTCACCTCCAAGCCGATGATCGTCAAGCTGTCGCCCAACGTGACCGACATCGCGACCATCGCGCGCGCCGCCGCCGAAGCGGGCGCGGACGCGCTGAGCCTGATCAACACGCTCGTCGGCATGCGCATCGACATCCGCACCGGAGAGCCGATCATTTCCAACCGCACCGGCGGCGTGAGCGGCCCGGCCGTCTTCCCGATCGCGCTCGGCTTCGTATGGCGCGTGCGCCAGGCCCTGCCGGACATCCCGATCATCGGCATCGGAGGCATCGACTCCGGCGAGAAGGCGCTCGAATTCCTGTACGCCGGCGCGAACGCCGTCGAAGTGGGCGCGGCCGCGCTGTACGATCCGACCGCTCCGATCCGCGTGGCGCGCGAACTCGACGACCTGCTCGACTCGCGTCCGGAGCTTGCGGCGAAGCTCGCCGCGGGTGAGACCTGGCGCTGACGTACCGTAAGGACGTATGTTCGGCTCTCCTCAGCGTAGGGGAGCCAAGGTTTTGACAAGGAGAACATCATCATGACCACCGCATCGCTCGACCACCGCTTCACCGAGTTCCTGCTCGACTCTCAGGCGCTCAAGTTCGGCGACTTCACGTTGAAGTCCGGCCGCAAGTCCCCGTACTTCATCAACGCGGGCGCGTTCAACGACGGCCGCAAGATCGCCACGCTCGGCGCGTTCTACGCCGAGAAGATCGCCGCGGAGATCAAGGCCGGTGCTCTGCCCGCCGACATCGACACCGTGTTCGGCCCGGCGTACAAGGGCATTCCGCTGGGCGTGTCCACCGCGATCGCGCTGACCTCCGCGCACGGCATGGAAGTCGGCTACACGTTCGACCGCAAGGAGAAGAAGGACCACGGCGATGGCGGCATGATGGTCGGCACCCAGCTCAAGGACGGCATGAAGGTGCTGCTCGTCGACGATGTGATGACCGCCGGCACCGCCGTGCGCGAGGTCATCCCCAAGCTCAAGGCCGAAGCGGACGTCGAGGTCGTGGGCCTCGTGCTCTCGGTCGATCGTATGGAGAAGACCAAGGACTCCGACCTGTCCGCCGTCAAGGCCGTCGAGGCCGAGTTCGGCTTCCCGGTGTTCGCCATCGCCAACGTGCGCGAGATCTTCGAGGCCGGCCAGCACATCACCACTGCGTCCGGGCAGCCGTACGTGACCCCCGAAATCAAGGCCGCCGCCGACGCCTACCTCGCCCAGTACGGCGCCTGATCGAGGTACGCCGCCGGTTTGACGATCGAGAGGCGGATTCCGACTGTTACGAAGGTCGGTTTGACGATCGAGAGGTCATGCGTCTGTTGACATGGTGTCCGACGGCGCCATGTACTTCGGTACAAGGGCCTTTGAACACACTAACGTGAGACAGTCAAGCCTCTCGATCGTCAAACCGACCTCGTCAGATCGAGCGATCCGCCTCTCGATCGTCAAGCCGTCGGTGTTTTCGAGGCGTACCCATTATTCGGTAATGTTCAGTTGCGCTGAGCCGGCGGCGTCAGAGCGCAGTGTCCAGCGGATCGTCGTGGTCTGCCCGAGGAAAGCCTCGTCATGGGAGACGAGGATCAGTGCGCCGGGATACTGTGCGAGCGCACGGTCCAACGCTTGGATCGAATGCAGATCAAGATGATTCGTCGGCTCGTCCATGACGATCAGATGCGGATGGCGGCGGAGTCCCAGACACAGCAGCAGCTTGCGCAACTCACCCGGTGAGGGGCTGCCGGCGAGCAGACGATCCGGATCGGCATTCAGCTGCGCGACGGACGACAGCACGACGCCGCGTTCCTTCGCCGGCAATGCGGCCAACGTTTCCATCGCCCATCGAGCATCCTCGGACGTGGTGTTCTGCGCGATCACCAGCCGTGGCACAAGAAGTCCGGTCCGTTGCTCATCCTGTGCGACCGCACGCAGCAGGGCATTGACCAGCGTGGTCTTGCCGGTGCCGTTCGGACCGCTGATGCCGATATGATCGTGCGGCCCGACTGTCAGCATCGGAATGACAACGCCGTTGCCGCGTTCCGAAACCGTTGCGTCGGCATCGTCCCCGTACGGGATGAATCCGTTCGGCAATCTCACCAGTTCGCGGCGGCTGCTCGACTCGGCATCCATCCAGATGTCGCCGTCGTACCGTTTCGCCGCGGTGACGATGCCCGCAACACGTTCCCGCGCGGCCGTGACCTGTGCGTCGATACGGGCGCTCGCCGGTCCGAGACTGCTCGGATTGTGGTTGTATTTGATCGCATTGCGAGCGTCGTGATCCTTGGGATTAACGAAACGATGATTGCTCGCCGACGATACCTCCAACGTCGCATCATGCTTACGTTGCGCCTTGACCGATGATAGTCGCGCGGATTCGCGGCGAGCGTCACGCAACGCCGTATCCGCCGACTGCCGGTCGATCAACGCGGCGGCTGATGCCGTGGAATAGTTGCCCGGACGCGTCCGCACGACGGTCACGTTTCTTCCGCGCACATGGTCACGTTCGAAGAACGAGCAACGGTCGGCCACCGCGTCGATCAACGCCACGTCATGCGATACGAGAATGCCGATGCCGTCGAACGAGCGCAATGCGGCGACGATGCGTTCGCGGGTCGGCCCGTCCACATGATTCGTCGGCTCGTCCAGCACGAGCACATCCGGATGTAATGCCAGCGTGCATGCGATCTGCAGCCGTTTGGCCTCGCCTCCGGACAGGGTGTCGGATCGCCACGGCCAGTCGTCGCCTATGCCGAGATCGCGGCGGATGGCCAATGCCTCAGACGACCAGTCGTTGACGAAATCGTCCAGATTCACCGGCGTTTCGTCCGTGTTCTGCGGGCAGTACCCGACGGCGATGCTGTTTGGGGCGGGGGAGATGCTGCCGGAATCGGGGTGCAGACGGCCGAGTGCAATGCGGATCAGCGTGGTTTTGCCGATGCCGTTGTCGCCCAATACGGCCGTCCATCCGCGGGGGAACGTGACCGATATGTCGGTGAGCAACGGGTCCGGAGCTTCGGGATAGGTAAAGGTGATATGGGATAGGGTGAGTACAGAATCCGGTGACATATGGTGCTCCAATGCGGTACGTTTGCCGCGAACCGGCGCTCGTTGATGGCCCGTGGGAATCGTCGGTTGCGGCGTAATGGCTGTGATTGCGTATGGCACCAATATGCGAACGGCATATGCAAGGACGGCACGGTCACCATGGATTCGAAACGAAGCGAATCTATACGTGGAGTCGCGCGACAAGCGTTCCATACGGATATGCTTCACCCATGAAGCCGTCCGCCGGTGCCGCTTATCGAATAATCAACGTAGGTAAGTCCTTGCTGTTCCGGCGACTTTGGCATATCGAACCGCCGATGTCTGTTCTGAACGATTCATATCATACACGGCAAAACGAGTCGTCGTGCATCAGAACCGCCAGACGCCGGTCCGGTATCCATTGTTGCCCTCCGAATCAAGGAAGTCCGTTGTGAGCCGGCTTTCGATCAGAGGAGCCTTCGGACCAGTGATCTGAACGATTCCCCGACGTTCCAGTCGTATTCTCGTTTCGAGGCAGTGCTGGTTTTTGGATTGTGATCCAGGGGGATCATCGTGATGGGGCAGCACAGCGCTGTGCGGCCCCATCATCTGCTGTCACTGCGCCGTCTTGCCTTTGAGACCGGTGTACAGCGTGTAGTACCGGCCCTGCTGGGCAATCAGCTCGTCGTGCGTGCCGCGTTCGATGATGCGGCCCGCCTCGATCACCATGATGCAGTCGGCGTTGCGGATCGTGGACAGCCGGTGCGCGATCACGAACGTGGTGCGTCCCTTCATCAGCTCGTCCATGCCGGCCTGCACGAGCGACTCGGTGCGCGTGTCGATCGACGAGGTCGCCTCGTCGAGGATCAGCGCGGGCGGGTCGGCCACGGCGGCGCGCGCGATCGCAAGCATCTGCCGCTGGCCTTGGCTCAGCGACGCCCCATCGCCGGTCAGCTGCGTGTCATAGCCGTTCGGCAGCTTCTCGATGAACGTGTGCGCGTTGGCGAGTTTGGCCGCGGCGATCACCTCCTCATCGGTCGCGTCGAGCCGGCCGAAGCGGATGTTCTCCATGATCGATCCGGAGAACAGGTGCGTGTCCTGCAGCACCATGCCGAGCGACCGGCGCAGGTCGGACTTGTGGATGTCGGCGATGTCGATGCCGTCGTACGTGATCGTGCCGGAGTCGATGTCGTAGAACCGGGTGATCAGGTTCGTGATCGTCGTCTTGCCGGCGCCGGTCGAACCGACCAACGCGATCTTCTGGCCGGGCTTGGCGAACATCGTCATGTCATGCAGGATCGTCTTGCCGGGCACATAGCTGAACGTCACATGATCGAGTCGGATGTCGCCGCGCATCGGCACGATCCGCCCATCCGCGCCACGCCAGCCCCACTGATCGGTGCGGTCGGTCGTCTCGCTCAGCTCGCCGGTCGCGTCATCCCGGCGCACACTCACCAGCGTCGTCTTGCCATCATCCGACTCGACTTGTTGATCAAGCAGCTTGAAGATACGGTCCGCGCCGGCCAAGCCCATGACGATTGCGTTCAACTGCTGGCTGACCTGACTGATCGGCATCGTGAAGCTCTTGACGAACGTCAGGAAACTCACCAGCCCGCCCAAGGTCAGTCCGGTCACGCCATTGACGGCGAGCCAGCCGCCGACGAGCGCGCAGAGGACATAGGCCACATAACCAAGCTGGTTGTTGATCGGCCCAAGGAATCCGGAGAACATGTTCGCCTTGTTGGACGCGTCGAACAGCCGGTCGTTGCGTTCACGGAAATCGGCTTTGGCCGCCGCCTCGTGCGTGAACACCTTGACGACCTTCTGGCCGCTCATCATCTCCTCGACGTAACCGTTGAGCTCGCCGACCGACTTCTGCTGGCGGGAGAAATACGTGCCGGACTTGCCGGTCATGATCTTCGTCATCCAGATCATGAGGCCGGAGACGACGAGCACGACCACGGTCAGCGGCACGCTCAGGTAGATCATGCTGACCAGGATCATGACGATGCTGAACACCGAGTTGATGATCTGCGGGATGGACTGCGAGACCATCTGCCGCAGCGTGTCGATGTCGTTGGTGTACAGGCTCATCACGTCGCCGCGCGTGTTCGTGTCGAAGTAGCCGAGCGGCAGTCGCTGCATGTGCGTGAACATGCGGTTGCGCAGCTTCATCATGAACCCTTGCGTGATGAACGCCTTGAGCACGGCGCTCACCGCGTTGGCGACGATGCCGGCCGCGTAGATCGACGCCATCACGCCGATCGCGCCGAGCAGCGGGCCGAAATCGTGGCCGTGCGAGGTGAGCATCGGCGTGATGTAGTTGTCGATGAGCGTCTGGAAGAACAGGTTGCCGCGCACCTGCGCGTAGATCGTGACGACGATGAGCGCGATCACGATGCCGTACTGCACGCCGTACATGCCGAACACGAACCGCATGAGCCGCATGAAGATGCGGAACGGATGGTCGAGTTCGCGTCCCTGTTTCGCGCCGGCGGCCATACGGCCGGCATTGCCACGTGGACCGGGCATCAGTGCACCTCCTTGTCGTTGTGAGCGTCATGCCGGGCGGTGTCGTTCGCCGTGTTGCCGGCCGCCTCGTTCGAGACATCCGTATCGTTCGTCGTGCCCGTCGCATCCGACGACAGCTGCGCGAACTGCTCTTCGTCGAAGTCGCCGCCGCCCTGCGTCTGCAGTTCGACGATATTGCGGTAGATCTCGTTCGACCGCAGCAGTTCGTCGTGCGTGCCGACGCCGCTGATCCGCCCGTCGTCGAGCACGATGATCATGTCCGCGTCCTGGACGCTCGAAATGCGCTGCGCGATGATGATCTTCGTCACGTCGGGCATCTGGCTGGCGAACGTGTGGCGGATCTTCGCGTCGGTGCCGGTGTCGACCGCGGACGTCGAATCGTCCAGGATCAGCACCTTCGGCTCCTTGAGCAGCGCACGCGCGATGCACAGGCGCTGTTTCTGCCCGCCGGAGAAGTTCTGGCCGCCCTGCTCGACCTTCGACTCGTAGCCGTCGGGCAGCTTGTCGATGAACTCGTCGGCGCAGGCGATCGCGCACACGCGTTTGCAGTCGTCGATGGTCGCGTCCGGGTTGCCCCAGCGCATGTTGGACAGGATCGTGCCGGAGAACAGCACGTTGTTCTGCAATACGACGGCGACCTTGTCGCGCAGCACGGCGCGGTCGTAGTCGCGCACGTCCACGCCGCCGACCGTGAGGCTGCCGCCGGTCACGTCGTACAGGCGCGGGATGAGGTTGACGAGCGTGGTCTTGGACGAGCCGGTGCCGCCGATCACGCCGACGACCGCGCCGGACGGGATCGTCAGGTTGATGTCGGTGAGCACGTTCTCCGGCCCTTTCGCGATGAGCTGTCGGGTCGCTTCGATGCGACGTTTCGCGGCCGGGTCGTTTTCCGAAAGCTTGACGGCCGGATACGCGAAGTCGACGTGGCTGAACTCGATCGAGCCGTCGCGCACTTGTTCGACCGAATGCGCGGCGGCCGGCATGTCGTCCTGCTCCTCGAGCACTTCGGCGATGCGGCGGGCGCTGGCGGACGACATGGTGATCATCACGATCGTCATCGACAGCATGACCAGGCTCATGAGGATGTTCATGCAGTACATGAGCAGGCTGGTCAGGTCGCCGGTGGTGAGCCGGTTCTGCACGATCAGGTGCGAGCCGACCCAGCTGATGAGCAGCAGGCATCCCCATACGGTGGTCTGGATGATCGGGTCGACGGCGGCGAGCACCAGTTCGGCCTTGAGGAAGATGTCGTAGATGCGCTTCGACGTGGCCTTGAACACGCGGGTCTGCATGCCTTCGCGGGCAAACGCCTTGACCGCGCGCATGGCGGTGACGTTCTCCTCGACGGACTCGTTCATCGCATCGTATTCGGGGAACGCCTGACGGAAGTACTTCGCGGCGATGTTCATGAGGATGCCGAGGATGGTGCCGAGCACGACGACCGCACCGAGATAGATCAGCGCCATCGTGCCGGAGACGACGAACGCCATGCACATGGCGATGATGAGGCTGGAGAATGCGCGCGGCACCATCCTGAGGATCATCATGAACGCGTTCTGGATGTTCATCACGTCGGTGGTGAGGCGGGTCACGAGGCTCGGCGTGGAGAAGCGGTCGATGTTCGAGAACGAGAACGTCTGGATGTTGTCGTACTGGTCCTGGCGCAGGTTCTTCGCGAAACCGGTCGCGGCACGCGAGCCGAACACCGAGCCGAAGCAGCCGACCGTCAGTCCGCACAGGGCCATGAGCACCATGAGTCCGGCCGTGCGCGAGATCACGCCCATGTCGCCTTTCTCGACGCCTTGGTCGATGAGCGTGGCCATGAGCAGCGGGATGATCATCTCGCATGCCACTTCGCCTATCATCCATATCGGCGTCAGGATCGAGTCCCGTTTGAATTCGCCGATATGTCGCAACAGTATTCGTACCGTCTTCACGTGCCGTTCCTCCATACTGATCGCTGCGCTGCCGGGCGTCTGTGCCGGACGCAACGGTTGTGAACGCAAACAAGACTAGCAACACCGCCGGCCGGCGTGTTTTGCCATATTCCATATGCCGGTCATCGGCGTCGCAGGTCCCCATAACGACACTTGCGGCACTGTTCTACAACGTGATAGAACAGTGCCGCAAGTGTTATATATACAGTTGCGTATCGCTTGGAATCACAACGATTCGCAACTTATCCGGCCGTGTCAGGCGGCCGTGTCAGTCGATCAGCTTGTACCCGTGCGAGGCGACCACCGACTTGAGTTTCGCGAGGTAGTCCTCCGCCGCCTTCGACAACTTCGCGCGCTCGTTGGTGATCCAGCCGACCAGCATCGTCTCGTCCGAGTCGAGCGGCACGGTGACGATCTTCTCGTTGTTGAGGTCGCCGTTGTCGATGCCGGTGCACACGGTGTAGCCGTTGAGACCGACGATGAAGTTCAGGATCGTGGCGCGGTCGGTCACGTTGATCTGCTTCGGGTTGTATTCGGGCCACACGGCCTCTTCCGCGAAGTAGAAGCTGCCGTCCTCGCCCTGCTCGTACTGGATGAACGGGTAGGGCTTCAGGTCCTCCATCGTGAGCTTCTTCTTGTTCGCCAGCGGGTTGGTACGGGCGAGGAACACATGCAGCGGGGCGCGGAACAGCGGATGGAATTCGAGATGCTTCTCGCGCAGGAGCTTGCCGATCACGTCCTTGTTGAAGTCGGACAGGTACAGGATGCCGATTTCGGAGAGCATGTTGGCGACCTGGTTGATGATGTCCTTGGTGCGCGTCTCGCGGATCGTGAACTCGTATTCGTCGGACTTGATCGAGTTGATCATCTCGACGAACGCCTCGACGGCGAACATGTAATGCTGGGTGGACACGGAGCACAGCTGCTTGCGCGGCTTCGCGTTCTTGTAGCGCTCCTCGAGCAGGGCGGCCTGGTCGAGCACCTGACGGGCGTAGGTGAGGAACTCCGCGCCGTCGACGGTCAGGGCGATGCCCTGCGATGAGCGGGTGAAGATCTCGATGCCCAGCTCGTTCTCCAATTCCTTCACGGACGAGCTCAACGCGGGCTGCGATACATACAGTTCGTGCGAGGCCTCGTTCATCGACCCGCATTCGACGATCTTGACGATATATTTCAGCTGCAGCAGTGTCATAAGTTACGGTTATACCATCCGCCCGCTACGTGCAGAATGTTTATAAGGGAATGCCTCGCATCGTGTCACGTGCAGGCATGAAAAACGCGATGCGAGGCCGCGCGGCCACGCATCGCGTCGAGACTACAGGCGCACGCCGAGGGCGGCGAGGGATTCGCGGGCCTCGAGCGCGTTCTCGAAGAGGACGCCGTGAATGCCGACCTCGTTCGCGCCGGCCACGTTCTTGGCGGTGTCGTCGAAGAAGACGCAGTTGCCGGCGTTCAGCCCGAAACGACTCAGCGCCAGTTCATAGATGTCGGCGTTCGGCTTGTGCATCTTCTCCACGCCGGAGACGACCGTGCCGCCCAGCAGTTCGGCCAGACGCGGGAACTTCTCGAACGCGAGATGGAACGTCTCGTGCGACCAGTTCGTCAGGCCCCACACGCCGTAGCCGTGGCGCTTCAGGTCCTCGAGCAGCTCGACCATGCCCGGCAGCGTGCGAGGCAGCGCGTCATCGTAATGGTCGATGTAGTACTTGAAGATCCGCGCGATGTCCTCGCCCTGCTCGCGCACGACATCCGGATAGATGCTGGCGAAGTCCTCGCCGGCGTCCATCCGGTCCTCGTAGCGGAAGAACCCGTGCGGATCGTCGTCGGCGCAGATCGCGGCGACGACATCGTCGGGAAAACGGCCTTCGAGACAGGCTCGGGTCTGCCAGTCGAGCAGCACGCCGCAGAAATCGAAAATGACATCGGTGATGGGGGATTGGGGCATGGGCTACCTCTTTAGGACGGTCGATCGGCCGATGGTTATGTGATGGATGACTAGTGTTTCGTCGGGCTTAATGTGGTGGGTTTGACACTCCCTCAGTCGGCTTCGCCGACAGCTCCCTCAGCTGAGGGAGCCAAGAATAAAAGCATGTCAGTTTAGGCCCGACAAAGTACTAGTGTACTGACGGAAACGCCCCGGCGTGGTAGCACGGGGCGTTTCATGGACGGACCGGAATCTGCCGAGTGATTGTCAGGACAGCAGCTTCTGGAACGCGGCCGGGATCGCGGCCGCCACATCGGAGGCGACGACCGGATGGCCGAGGGAACCGACCGAACGGTTCGGCGTCGAACCGTATACGGTAGGCGGGTTGAATCCACGCTGATCAGACGCGGACGCGATCGCCGCCGCATAGCCATGCAGGTACGCGGCGTTCGCCACCGTCTCGACGATCGGCGCATCCTCGTCCTGCTGGGCAAGCAGCGCGCCCATCATGCCGGCCAGCACGTCTCCCGCGCCGGCGGTGCCCAACCATGCCGGCGCACGGCCGGCGACCAGTACCCGCGTACGGCCGCCAGTCGCCGCATCGCCGTCGCCGGAACCTTCGAATTCGATGTCGTCGGCCTCGTCGCCGTCCAACGAGCCGGCCGCCTTGCGTCGCGCCGCCATCGCGGCCGCATCGTCGCCAGGTGTCGAATGGCGCGCGGCATCCTCGGCGTCCGTATCCTCGGCCTCGCCGACCACAATGCTGACCGCGCCCTTGAGCAGCACGGTCGCGCCGGTCAGCTCATGCGCGCGCCGCGCCCAATGCAACGGCTCCAGCTGCACGTCATGCGCGTCCACATCCTCGCCGCGCTCGACCAGCAACGCGGCCAGCTCGCCCGCATGAGGCGTGATGACCACTTGCGGCGGCACCTCATCGGGCAGCAGATCCAGAGCGCCAGCATCCACGACGACCGGCGGCATCTCGAACGCGAGATCGGGATCGGCTGCATCCTCACCGAGCGCGTAATGCGACAGCAGTTTCGCGATCGTCTGACGCTGCACGTCCATGTCGTCCTCGTCGGCAGTGCCGTCCGGCACGCCGGAACCCACGACCCACGACTGCACGCGGCCCTTGCCGATCACGGCCTCCGGTACCGCGGCCAACACCATCGAACGCGTGCGTTCGGGACCCATGTACCGGATCATGCCCACATTCGTCGCGGCCGCAGCGCGGCTCGACAGCACCGCCGCGCCCGGGTAGCGCACCGAACCGGTGATCAGACCGGTCACGCCGCGCGAATACTTCGTGTCGGCCAGACGCGGCAGACGGATCGCCTCGCTCGCATTGTCGCCGGACACCACCTCGACCAGCGGATCATGGCCGTCGATGTCGAAGCCGAAATCGACCAGCGTCACCTTGCCGCACGCGTAGGAGGCCGGCGGCAGAATCGCGCACGGCTTGAGTGCGCCGAACGTCACCGTCACATCGGCGGGAATATACGGTCCGGTGATCGAGCCGTCGTCCACGCCCACGCCGGACGGCGTATCCACCGCCACGACGAACGGGAACTCGCCGGCCGTGTCGCCATCCGGCAACGCGGTGCGGTCCGGCACCGTCCCGTCTACGCCAAGAGATGCGGCCATCGTGCCGGCGATGCCGCGCAGCGAGCCGGACAGGCCGATGCCGGTCATCGCGTCGATGATCACATGCGAATGGCGTGCCAGCTCGACCGCCGCACGCAGCCGCTCGCCGGCCTCGCCCGCGCTGAACCCGGCCGTGCAGCCGGGAATCTCTGACGCCGGGTCGAGAAGCAGCACCCTGCCGCCCGCGCGTACGAACGCGGCGAACGCCTCGTCATGAATCGTGCGGCCCACCGTCACGACCGTCACCGACGCGCCGTTGTCCGCCAATGCGGCCGCGGCGTACAGACCGTCCCCGCCGTTGTCGCCGGCGCCGGCGAGCAGCGTGACGCGCGCGTCCTCCAACGCCATGCCTTCGGCGTCGAGCAGATCGGCGACCGTATGGGCGACGGCCGTGGCCGCCATGCGCATCAACGGCACGCCGCCCTCCAGCAGGGGGCGTTCCATCGCGCGCACGTCGGACGCGACGTATGCGGCATGACGCAACGTGTGCAACCTGTTCTCGTCATTGTGCCCAGCCATGATCTCGGCCATGATGCCAACCCCCTTGTGCGAATCGTGTGAGTGCGCGGCGAACCGCTTCCTGTCTGCACTACTTTACCCGTGTTCCTGCTGGTTGGCTGTGCTTACGCTGCGAGCGGCGTGCCGGCTCTACAATGGGACGCATTGCGCATGGTGTTTGGAATGTGAGGAGTTTCGATGGCGGAGCGGCCCGGTGGGGGAGTGGGGTTTGAAGAGGACGGGCGGGTTCCGGTCGGGGATTCCCGGACGTCGCCTGACCAGCGCGGCATCTCGCTGAAGGCGACGGCGACCCGCAAACGCTGGCAGCAGCGCAAGCGCAGCGAGACGCGGCGGACGATACGCGACACGGCGATGCGGCTGTTCGCGCAGCACGGGTATGCGTCGGTGACCGTGCGCCGGATCGCGGACGAGGCCGGCGTGTCGACGATCACGCTGTTCCGTTATTTTCCCGCGAAAGAGGATCTGGTGTTCGCGGCGCCGTTCGATGGGGGACTGTTCGACGTGCTTCGCCGCGAACTGTCGACGCCGGACGCATCCGTGGCCGATACGGCCCGTCGTGTTGCATCCGCGGCGTTCGGCGCGATCAGTCAGGCCGAGGCGAACGGATTGATGGCGTGGCTGCGCGTCGTACGTTCGGACGCCGCGCTGACCGCCGCGCTGTACGCGCATGTTCCGCAGTGGTCGGAGGAGATCATACGGACGGCGACGATGGCCGGCGGCGGCATCGATCGTCGTTCCAGCCATTTGGGGCGGTCGTCCGGAACGGATGCGGATTATATGGTGCGTGCATCGGTGACGCTGGTCGTCGTCGGCGCGATCGAGACGCTGCTGGAATGGTCGAAGCGATGCGACGGCGCGGAAGATGCCGATCTCGGCCTGTTGCTGTCGATCGCCGCTGACGTGTGTTCGGTGATGTAGCGGACCGCCGCAAGATTGCTCGTTGTACTCCCGGTGTTTTGCCTGGCTTGCTGCGGATGGGTTTGACGCTTCCTCAGCCGGCTTTGCCGACAGCTCCCTCAGCCGAGGGAGCCAAGAATAAAAACTCGTCGGGTTAGGCCCGACACAGGGATGCCTACGTTGCTTCCGTCGCATGATGCGGCGGGAGCTTTTTTGTTGCCCGTTGTTCGTATTTTCAAATGTGATGAACTCTCATATGAAATATGGAATTGGCTATTTTCATATGTAGATAAACTACATATGAAAATGCGAGACAGCTGTTCCTTTACGGCGACGATTGGCGTGTCGCCGGTTTACTTCGAGTGCTTGAAGTATCTAGAGTACGAATCATGAGCACCACGACCACCACCTGGCACACGATCCGCGAAGCGTCGCTGATCTCCGGCCTGCCGGAATCGACGTTGCGCTACTACGAGCAGATCGGCATCATCGACCCCATCGCACGCGACCCGAGTTCCGGGCATCGCGCATATTCCGACGATGATCTCGAGGCGATCTCCATCGTCTCCTGCCTCGCGGCCACGGGCATGCCGCTCGACGCGATGCGTGAATACCTGAAGAACCGCTTCGACGGTCCGGAAGGCGCAAGGCGGCAGATGGAGCTGCTTGACGCGCAATCTCTGCGGCTGGCGGCCAAGGCGGAAAGCATCCGCATGCAACAGGCGTACGTGTCGTTCAAGACCCTGTACTGGCGGGCCATCGCCGAAGGTCGTGAACGGGACGCCGAACAGCTGCTTGAGGAGAACCGCGACATCGTGGAGAAGGTCAAGCGGCTGCAGGTCGGCGGCAAGGCCGGTCAGTGATCACCATATAACGAACGAGCCTCAAGGAGCGATCATGTTCGAGGGACTGCGCAACAGCATGAACAGATTCTGGAACAGCGACAAGACGCTGGCCGAAACCGATCCCGAATTCGTGGAGCTGTTCTCCAACTTCGCATACGACGAGGTGATCAACGAGCCGGGCGCGAACCATCCCGATCTGGACGACGCGACGCGGGCGATGGCGATCCTCGCCACGTTGATCGGATGCCAGGGGATCGACGACTATGAGCTGATGCTGCCGGTCGCGTTGGAATCCGGCGTCAGCCCGGTCGAGATCAAGGAGATCGTGTACCAGGCGGTCGCCTATCTCGGGTTCGGCCGCGTGCTGCCGTTCCTGAAGAAGACCAACGAGGTGTTCGAATCGAAGAACATCGCCCTGCCACTCGCGCCGCAGTCGACCACCACGCCGGAAACACGTGCGGATGCCGGGGAGAAAGCGCAGATCGACATCTTCGGCGAGCACATGCGCGGCTTCGCACATTCCGGACCGGAGGAGACCCGGCACATCAACAAGTGGCTGGCGGGCAACTGCTTCGGCGACTACTACACGCGCGGCGGTCTCGACCATCGCCAGCGCGAGATGATCACGCTGTGCTTCCTGACAGCGCAGGGCGGCTGCGAACCGCAGCTGGTCGCGCATGCGGGCGCGAACCTCAAGGTCGGCAACGAGAAGGCGTTCCTGATCGCGGTCATCTCGCAGTGCATGCCGTACATCGGTTATCCGCGCACGCTCAACGCGATCCGCTGCATCAACGAGGCGGCTGCGAAGTCGGAACAGTAGCAGCCGAGGATACGGAAACGGGGCTGTGAGCCGGGGAGATTCTCATTCTCCCCTGGCTCCACAGCCCCGTCGTCATGCCACGGCGTCTTGCCTTGCGGCGAGATCAGTCGTGCCAGACCTCCTTGGCGATGGACTGGACGAGCGCGATCTTGGCCCACTGCTGCTCCTCGGTGAGCTTGTTGCCCTCCTCGGTGGACGCGAAGCCGCACTGGGTGGACAGGCACAGGCGGTCGAGCGGCACATACTGCGCGGCCTCGGCGATGCGCGCCTTGATGACCTCGGGGTCCTCCAGTTCGGGCTTCTTCGACGTGATCAGGCCGAGCACGACCTTCTTGTCACCCGAGACCTCGGCGAGCGGGGCGAAGTCGCCGGAACGGTCGTCGTCGAACTCGAGGTAGTACGCGGCGACGTTCTCCTTGCCGAACAATACGTCGGCCACGACCGAGTAACCGCCGGCGGACGCCCACGTCGAATGGTAGTTGCCGCGGCAGTCGTGCGTGGTGACGACGAGATCGGCCGGCAGGCCGGCGATCGCCGCATTGTTCATCGCCGCGTACTGTTCCTGCAGCGCGGCGAACTCCTCGGGGGTGTAGTGGGAGTTGAAGTTCGGGTCGCAGAACATGCCCCACGTGCAATCGTCGAGCTGCACGTTGCGGCAGCCGGCCTCGTACAGGGCCATGATGAGCCCGTGGAACGCGGCGGCCGTGTCGTCGGCCAGCTGGTCGTAGGCGGCCTGATCGTCGCCGTAGAACTCGTGCACGGATTCGATGTTCTCCGGACGGAACAGTTCGGCGTACAGCTGCGAGGGGGAGGGAATGGTCTGGCGGGCCACGACCGTGTCGTCCTCGAAGGACTTGAGGAACTTGAAATGATCGACGAACGGGTGCGTGCCGTCGAACGCGATCTTGCCGGACAGGCGGGCGGATTCGGCGCGGGTCACCTCGTCGTGGAACACGTAGCCCTGGTCGATGGCGACCTTCTCGACGCCGGCGAAGCCCCACATGCAGTCGAGATGCCACCAGCCGCGGCGGAACTCGCCGTCGGTGATGACGTGCAGCCCGGCGGCCTTCTGCTTGGCGACCAGGTCGGTGATGCACTTGTCCTCGACGGCCTTGAGCGCGGCGGCGTCGATCCTGCCGGCCTCATAGTCGGCGCGCGCGGCCTTCAGCTCGGCCGGACGCAGGTAGCTGCCGACCACGTCGGCGCGGAACGGCGCGTTGTGCGAATATGCCATGATTCCTCACGATCTTGCGCATCGGTTGCGCATTGCGATTGGTTGGTACGTTGCGTAACCTTACCGCAACCCGGACGACGACGTACGCCGCGCGTCCCATGCAACGGTCGTTCTACGCATTCGCGGTCGCGTCGCGATGGGCTTCGGGACGGAAGACGTCGGGTTCTACGTAGATTTCGAACCGGTACCACGGCAGCGCGCCGCGCACCGCACGCTCGATCTTGTCGACCGTCTCCACGTCGTAGTCGCGGTCGAGCTTCGACGTCTCGACCTTGAGACACAGCAGGATGTCGTCTTCGGACATGTGGATCGTCTGCATGTTGAGCAGCCGGTCCACGCCGGGCGTCGACGTGACCGCGGCGACGATCTCGTCGCGGGTCACCCGGTCGACGGTCTCGCCGAGCAGGAGCGAGCCGGACTTGAACGCGAGCAGCAGCGAACCGGCGATCAACACGAGGCCGACCATTAGACCGCCGACCGCATCCCACAGTTCGTCGTCGAGCATGATCGCGAGGCCTATGCCGATGCCGGCGAACGCGAGGCCGATCAGCGCAAGCGTGTCCTCCATGATGACGGAGGCGAGCTCGGCCGACTTGGTGCGCCGCCAGAACCGGAAGATGCCCATGTGCGGCGTGCGCGTGCGGGTCATGCGCTCGTTCGCCTCCTTGACGCTCGAATGCAGACCGTATCCTTCAAGACAGGCGCTGACGACGACCACGACGAGCGCGGCCGTCAGTTCGATCTGATTGGCGTCGCGCAGCGCCGGATCGGCGACGACGGCGATGATCTTCTTGACCGCCTCCGAAGTGGAGAAGAAGCCGCCGACGAAGAACAGCAGCGTGGCGACGACGAACGACGCGAGGTATTTCGCACGGTACAGGCCGAACGGATGGTCGCCGTCGGTGCGATGCTTGGAGAAGCGGCCGCCGATCATGAGGACGATCTCGTTCGAGCAATCGGCGATCGAATGCACGGATTCGGACAGCATGGCCGACGATCCGGTGAATGCGGCCGCGCACAGTTTGGCGGCCGCGACGCCGATGTTCGCGGCGAGGGCCGCCTTGACGGCGGCTCCCGCGTGCTTGGTCTGCTGTTGGATTTCCGTGTTGCCGGACGCAACCCGGTTATGTGTTTCGCTCATGATTCCCCTCTTGCCCATGATGTGCCTGAAACACCACACATTGTAGGAGCATCGGGGACCGGGACATCACTCTTCGGCAACAAGCTCCAAATAGCTGTCGTTCCACAGATCCTCGTCGCCGTCGGGCATGAGCAGCACGCGCTCCGGGTTGAGCGCCTGCACCGCGCCCTCGTCGTGGGTGACGAGCACGATCGCGCCCTCGTACTTGGCGATGGCCTTCAAAATCTCGTCGCGCGAGGCCGGGTCGAGGTTGTTGGTCGGCTCGTCGAGCAGCAGCACGTTCGCACGGGACGTGACCAGCGTGGCGAGCGCGAGTCGCGTTTTCTCGCCGCCGGAGAGCACGCGGGCGGGCTTCAACGCGTCGTCGCCGGAGAACAGGAACGAGCCGAGGATGGAGCGTGCCTGCGTGTCGTTCAGCTCAGGCGCGACGTGGGTGAGGTTCTCGAGCACGGTCGCGTTCAGGTCGAGCGTGTCATGCTCCTGCGCGAAGTAGCCGATCTTGCAGCCGTGACCGTATTCGACCACGCCGGTGTCGGGCTGTTCGATGTGCGCGAGCAGGCGCAGCGTGGTGGTCTTGCCGGCGCCGTTGTAGCCGAGGATGACCACGCGCGAACCCTTGTCGACGGCGAGGTTCACGCCGGCGAACACGATGTTGGAGCCATACGCCTTGGAGATGTCCTTCGCCATGATCGGCGTGCGGCCGCAGGGTGCCGGCTCGGGGAAGCGGATGTCGGCGACCTTCTCCTTCTTCTGCGCCTCGGACGTGTTTTCGAGGAGTCGTTCGGCGCGGCGCATCATGTTCTGCGCGGCCACGGCCTTGGTGGCCTTCGCGTGCAGTCGGATGCCCTGCTTCATGAGGCGTTCGGCCTTCTTCTCGGCGACCTCGCGCTCGCGGCGGCGGCGCTCCTCGTCGACCGCGCGCTGGTGCAGGTACGCCTTCCAGCCGAGCGAGTACATGTCGATCTGGCCGAGCTGCGCGTCGAGATGCCACACCTTGTTGACGACCTCGTCGAGCAGTTCGGTCGAGTGGGAGATCACGAGGAACCCGCCTTCGAACTTCTTGAGGAATCCGCGTAGCCATTCGATCGAATCGGCGTCCAAATGGTTGGTCGGCTCGTCGAGGATCAGCGTGTCTGCGTCGGAGAAGAGGATGCGCGCCAGTTCGATGCGTCGGCGCTGGCCGCCGGACAGGGTGCCCAGTTCGCGGCCCATCACGTCCTGCGGCAGGCCCAGGCTGTCGGCCATCGCGATCGCCTCGGACTGCGCCGCATAGCCGCCGGCCTTGTCGAAGTCCTGCATGATCTTGTCGTAGCGGTTCATCGCACGCGTCATCACGTCCGGGTCCGGGTCGGTCATCTCCTTCTCGCATTTGCGCATGCGGGCGATGATCGTCGCGATGTCGCGCGCGCTCATCATGCGGTCGAGCGCGGTCTGCGTCTGGTCGGCGGCGTGCGTGTCCTGCGGCAGGTAGCCGAGCTTGCCGGAGACGCGCACCTTGCCGGCGGACGGCAGCATGTCGCCGGTGATCACGCGCGTCAATGTGGTCTTGCCGGCGCCGTTGCGGCCGACCAGACCGATCTTGTCGCCCTTGGCCACGTGGAAGTCGGTCGGGTGCAGGAGCGTGCGAGCCCCGATCTGAATTTCAAGTCCCTGCGCTTCGATGGCCATGCCTGTTCGTCCGTCCTTCTCGCCTGTGTCGTCGTATTGCGTCGCGTATCGTCATATGCCGGCCCGCACGTCACGTGCCGGTCAAAGTCCAACCGTCCACTATAGCGAATGGGTATCGAACACCGGAACGAATCCGCGAGATTCCGCCGTGGCGTGACGATGTTCACCGCGGTTCGCGCGTTACACTGGACGATCAGCGTGCAACGGTGCCACAAGCATTCCGACGCACGACCAGTCAACAATTCAGGAGGTACACCGGCATGGATTATCTGGTGCTTCTGGGAATCGCGATCGTGATCGTCGGCTTCGCGCTGAAGCTCGACGCGATTCTCATCATCATCGTGGCCGCCGTGGTGACGGCCCTCGTCGGCGGCATCGGCGTCGACGGGTTCCTCACCACGCTCGGCACGTCGTTCGTGTCCAACCGCAGCATGGCGATCTTCATCATCGTGCTGCTCGTCACCGGCACGCTGGAGCGCAACGGCCTGAAGACCGCGGCCGCCCAGCTCATCGGCAAGGTGAGGAACGCGACGCCCGGCATGGTCATCGCGATCTACGGCGTGATGCGTCTCGTGTTCGCCGCGTTCAACGTGAGCTTCGGCGGCGTGGCCGGCTTCGTGCGGCCCGTCATCATGCCGATGGCCGTCGGAGCGATCGAGGCTGCCGGCCACGAACCCAAGGACGAATACGTGGAGGAGCTCAAAGGCATGGCGTCCGGCATGGAGAACATAGCCTGGTTCTTCGGCCAGGTGTTGTTCGTCGGCACGGCCGGCGCGCTGCTCGTGCAGTCTACGATGAAGCCGCTCGGCTACGACGTCGACCTGCTGCGCATGGCCGTCATCGAAATCCCGGTCGCGGTGATCGCGGTCGGCGTGGCCGCCGTCTACTACATCGTCAAGGACGCGCGACTGCGCAGGAAGTACTACGGCGACGCGACGGACGGCGGCAAGCCGGTCGCAGCCGCGGGCAAGGAGGCGTGACATGCAGTTCTTCATGGACCCGACCGTGACCGTCGGCACGAAGATCCTCGAGGTCTTCTACATCTTCATGGGCTTCATGTCCGTGTACGCGGGCGTGCGCAACCTGCGCGACACGACCAACAAGGCGCGCTACGGCACGTTCGTCTTCTGGACCGCGCTCGGCGTCGTCATCGCGTTCGGCCGTTGGATTCCGGCCATCGCCGACGGCGTGCTCATCATCGTCATGATCATCCCCGCGATCTTCCGTCAGGTGCGCAAGGGCACCGCGTCCGACCAGAGCGCGCCCACCGAATCCGAGGTCGCCGCGAACTTCAAACGCATCGGCATGAAGATCTTCGTGCCCGCCCTCTGCCTTGGCGTGTTCGCGATCATCGGCGCGCTCATCCCGTCCATCAGCGCGCTGACCGGCTGCTGCATCGGCGTGATGGTCGCCGCGATCATCCTGTACGCGTACTCGCGCGACAACAAGCCGCAGGTGTTCCTCAACGACTCCGAACGACTGCTGTCGGCGATGGGCGCGCTGTGCATGCTGCCGATGCTGCTCGCCAGCCTCGGCGCGATCTTCACCGCGGCCGGCGTGGGCGACGTGATCGCCAAACTGGTCGGCGGCGTGATCCCGAAGGGCAACGTGACGGTCGGCATCATCGTGTTCGCGCTCGGCATGATGCTGTTCACCATGATCATGGGCAACGCGTTCGCCGCGATCACCGTGATGACCGTCGGCATCGGCGCGCCGTTCGTGCTCGCCTACGGCGCCGATCCGGCCGTGATCGGCATTCTCGCGCTCACCTGCGGCTACTGCGGCACGCTGATGACGCCGATGGCCGCGAACTTCAACATCGTGCCCGTCGCGATGCTCGACATGAAGGACCGCATGGGCGTGATCAAGAACCAGGTGCTGCCGGCGCTCGTCATGATCGTCGTGCAGATCGTCTACATGCTCATCGCACAGTAACCATCAACAACCAACGACAACCAACGACAAAGGAGTTCACCATGTCCAAGAAGATCCTCGTCACCGGATTCGACCCGTTCGGCGGCGAACCCGTCAACCCCGCGTTCGAGGCCGTCAAACTGCTGCCGGACGAGATCGCCGGCGTGACGGTCGTCAAACTCGAGATCCCGACCGTCTTCACGCGCAGCGCGCAGGTCGTCGAAGAGGCGATCGAACGCGAACGCCCGGACTGGGTGCTGTGCGTCGGCCAGGCCGGCGGCCGTTCTGCGATCACCGTCGAAAAGGTCGCGATCAACCTCGCCGAGGCGCGCATCCCCGACAACGACGGCGAACAGCCGTTCGACACGCCCCTGCGCGCCGACGGCGACACCGCGTACTTCGCGACCCTGCCGGTCAAGGCGATGGTGAAGAACATCAACGACCACGGCATCCCCGCATTCATGTCGTACACGGCCGGCACCTACGTGTGCAACGCGATCATGTACAACGTGCTCTACCTGCTCGACCGCAGGTTCCCCGGCGTCAAAGGCGGCTTCATCCACGTGCCGTACGCGGTCGAACAGGGCGTCGGCAAGCCGAACGGCACGCCGGTCATGGAGATCGCCACGATGGCCAAGGCCCTCGGATACGCGATCGAGGCGGCCGTGACCGCGACGACCGACGCGACCGAGATCATGGGCGAGACCCACTGACCGGCGAGCGGCCGAGACGGCCGGTTCGGGGTGACCCTTAGGGGTTGTGCCCGAGTGGTCATCCCGAAGAATCAGGGCCGGTTCATCCCGTCGACTGATAGTGCGAAACCATTGCGATTCCTACGATTGAGAGGTATCGCAACGGTTTTTCTATTGCACGCGGATTCGGCTGCGAACCAGCCGCGGCGCGACCGTCGACAGGGAAAGGGATGAACGATGACACGAACCACAATGGACCCCGTCGCATCGGGGCGCATGAACGCGAACGGCCGCAACGGACAAGCGGGCAATGACAATGGCAGGGGAGCGGTGCGCAGCTTCGCGCAATACCGGCATGAACGCATGGCCAAGGCCGTGGCGCGGCTGATCATCGCGACGATCGCCGTCGTGACGCTCATCGTCGGCGCGCTGTTCGGCCTCGGCCGCATCGCCCACTGGGGCCCGTTCGCCCCGGGCATCCCCGAAGCCAAATATTCCGCGCAGTCATGGAACACGATCGTCGTCAACCGTTGGCATCGCATCCCCGACGACTATCCCGCGCCCGAACTCACGCAGCTCGCCAACGGCCAGCAGGTCGACTCGCGCATCTACCCGGATTTGCAGCGCATGTTCGACGCGATGCGCGTCGACGGACTCAATCCCGAGGTCACGGCCGGATACCGCACCCATGACGAGCAGCAGCAGATCATGAGCGACAAGATCTTCCTGTACGAAAACCAGGGCATGAGCGCCAAGGACGCCGAGCAGGAGGCGGGCAGGCTCGTCGCGATCCCCGGCACCAGCGAACACGAGATCGGACTGGCCGTCGACCTGAATGCGGTCGGCGCGGCGGACGCGGACGCCAACCAGCGCGTGTACGACTGGCTCGCCGCGAACGCATGGCAATACGGGTTCATCCTGCGCTACCCGGACGGCAAGACCGACGTGACCGGCAATCAGTACGAGCCGTGGCATTACCGGTTCGTCGGAGCGGAGGCGGCCAAGGACATTCACGAGCGCGGCATCACGCTCGAGGAGTACGAGCGGTGAGTACACCTAGGCTCCCCCTTCTAGGGGAGCTGTCAGCCAAAGGCTGACTGAGGGGTTCGAGGGGATGTCCCGCCGACCCCCTCAGTCTCGCCTTGCTCGACAGCTCCCCCTAGAAGGGGAAGCCTAGGGAATTGATTAGCGGGGCAAGCGGATCGCCGCGCGGAACGTGACGGAATCGGGCTGCGACAACGTAAGCGTCGCGCCCATCGCATCGCATGCGGCGTCCACGATCGACAGTCCCAATCCCACGCCGGGCACGGCGCTGATGCGCGAATGTTCGCCGCGATGGAACGGCTGGGTCAGATCATTGAGATCGTCGGGCAACGTCTCATTGGTGGTGTTCGTCACGGTCAACGTCGCTCCGTCGCTGCCGTCAGCGTCTGCCGCGATGGCAATGTCGACTGACCCGCCGTCCACGTTGTGCACGACAGCGTTGCGCACGAGATTGCCCACGGCCAGTTCCAGCAGTGCGCGGTCGACGGCCACGCGCACGGCCGGCAGATCGTCGGCGTGCACGATGATGCCGTGCGCTGCCGCGTCGTCCGCGACGTCGTCGATCATGTCGTTCACGCAGCCGGTCAGATCGGTCATCCGAACGGCACCGACCATATCGGTGGCATCCGCTGCGGTCTGCGGCATCTCTGTGCCGTGCGCCGCGGCATTCGCTTCATCGTTGGTCGCCTGTCGCCCGCCGATCGCGCCGTTCTGGATACGCGACAACGTAAGCAGCGCCTGCACGAGCTGTGCGCCGCGACGGTTCGCGGCGAGCGCCCGGCGCACGGACGGCTCCACGTCGGCCGGGAATCGTCCTTGGGATAGCGGCGCGTCGAGGTTCGTTTCGACGGCGGCGATCGGCGTGCGCAGCTCGTGCGACGCGTTCGACACGAACCGCCGCTCGGCCTCGGACACGGCTTGGACTCGGTCGAGCAGACCGTTGATCGACGTGACCAGACGGCCGATCTCATCGTGATCGTGCATGCCGTCGATCCGTGCGTGCAGATCGTCCGGGTTAAGCGATTCGACCTGCCGGCCGACGTCGGCGACACGGTTCGACAGCTTCGTGCCGACGATCCATGCGACGCCAAGCGCGAGCAGTCCGAACACGACCATCATGACGATGGACGACGCGCGCATGGTGTTCACGAACGAACTGGTGACCGAGTCCACGGTTCTGGCGATACCGAACGAGTAGTGGTCCGCATCGGATTGGCCGAACACGTCGATGTTCGCCCCGTCGCCGAGCGTGACCGCGCCCTGATCGCAGACATCCGACGGCTTCGCATCCGAGGAGTCGGCGTCGGCGCCGCCCGATGAGTCGGACGAGCCGGACGGGTCGAACGAGGAGACGCACATGACGGCCATGTTCTGTTCGGCGGCGACACGGGCGACGATGACGTTCTGCGCGATGATGACGACCGCCATCATCAGCATGGCGATGACCGCGATGGACAGCACCATGACGGCCCTGAACGTGCGCGGTCTCAATCGCGAGACGATCGAGCGCATATGGTTCATCGTAACCGGTATCCTTCCCCGCGGGTCGAGACGATCGCGTCGCGGTCGGCGAGCTTGCGGCGCAGCGAGTACACGGTGGTCTTGATCACGTCGGCCGGTTCCGCGGCGGTCGGATCGTCCCATACGGCCTCGTAGAGTTCCGGCACGTTCACGTATCCGCCGTCGGCGCGCATGAGTTCGAGCAACACGCCGTACTCCTTCGGCGTGAGTTTGACGAGCGTGCGCCCGTGGTCTTGGAACACGAGCCGCCGTGTCGTGTCGAGCGTGATGTCACCGCGCGTGAGCACCGCCGCGGTCGTATTGGATGTACCGGCGCGTCGCTGCAGCGCGCGGATGCGGGCGAGCAGTTCCGGATAGGCGAACGGTTTGGTCAGATAATCGTCGGCGCCGAGGTCGAGGCCGCTGACCCGGTCGCTCACTTCGGCCGCGGCGGTGAGCATGATGACGGCGACGGGGATGCGGTTCGCGGCGATCGTCGCCATTACCGCGTCGCCCGAGAGCACCGGAAGATCACGGTCGAGCAGCACGATGTCGACGTTCTGGTCGGCGAGCGCCTGCAACGCCTCGGTGCCGGTCGCGGCGAGGCTCGTCGCGTAGCCTTCGTAGCGCAGCGCGTCGTCCAACGCGGCGGCCAGTTCGCGGTCGTCCTCGACGATCAGGATTCGCATGTCGTGCCTCTTTCGTGCGATGCGTACGGTTCGGTTGCTCCACCCATTATCATCCCCATCCTCCCGCCTTCTGGGTAATGCGAAAGTAAAACGGAACCTCACCGACACGCCACGGACGGCACGGTTGGATGGGTCGTGACCGCAACGTTTCCAAGGAGGAACCATGAACCGAAACCAGCGCATCCTGATCGCCGCCCTCACGTCCACCCTCACCCTGTCGGCGCTCGCCGGCTGCTCCACGCCATTCACGGCGAACGGCGGCGACTCGTCGAACGCCACGACATCCGGCGGTGACGCCACGGCCACAACCGACGCGAACGTCAGGAAATTCATCGCATGCCTGACCGGCAAGGGCATCGAGGCGCAGGCCGCGGCCGCACCCGACATGTCCGGTTCCACGGACGCGTCCCAAGCGCCGACGGTGAAGAACGCGGTCGAACTGCGCATGATCGACACGGCCGGCAACCCGGTCAAGGTCAGCGGCGACTCGAACGGCATGACCGTCGACTCGGACGCGCAACAACTGTATGCGGGCGCGACGTTCACAACCGTCGAGGACGACAAGGTATGGGTCATGTTCAAGGACGCCACCGCGCTCGCCGGCAGCCCGTACGCATCCAAACAGCAGGACTATGCGGCATGCCAGGCGCAGGTGCCGGACTTCACCCAGCCCGTGCAGGACGCGAACACGCAGCCGGCCGTCTCCGACGCGCAGAAGCAGGCGGCGCTCGACTTCGCCAAGAAAGCGCGCGAGAAGGGCTACAGCTGGGTCGCCGACCCGGACGGCGACAATCCGACGACGATCATGATCCCGAAGACCGTGAGCGAGGAGGAGTTCCGCCGCTTCCTCAAGGACTGCCCGGTCGGCGAGACGGGCGTCTCGTTCGGATTCGACGGCACGCCCGAGGAGTTCGGCTACGACTACACGCAGGTGATGCGCGACGCGCAGTGAGCGCGTCCGGCATCTGTCATTTCGAGCAAGCGCAGCGAGTCGAGAAATCTTGCACGGGGATGTCCGACAGGAAAGATGTCTCCGCTCCGGCTGCGCCTCCGGTCGACATGACAGACATTGATGAACTCACGTCAAGGAGCAACGAATATGACACGAACGGAAACGCGACGGTTCGACAGACGACGCAAAGTCGTTGCGACGATCATGGCGATCGTTGTCATCGCCGGACTGGCCGCGACGTGCGCGGTGATGAAACCGTGGAATCTGGTCGGCCGGCTGACCGCGGGCGGACAGTCGTCGTCGCGGAACGTCGACGTGACCACGCTGCGCACGCAGCCGGTCACCAGGGGCGTACTCAACGCCGAAACCCGGCTCGGCGCGACCCTGCAATACGACAAGGCGAGCGATTTCGCGGCCGCGGCCGGCACGGTCACGCAGCTGCCGGTCGCCGGCAAACAGATCAACACCGGCGAACAGGTGTACGAAATGGACGGCGTGCCCGTGCCGCTGTTCCACGGCGAGCGCCCGTTCTGGCGTACCCTGCAGACGGATGTCTCGGACGGTCCGGACGTGACTCAGCTCGAACAGAACCTCGCCGAACTCGGGTTCTTCGGCGGCACGCCGGACGCGCATTTCGACTGGCTGACCCGCGAGGCGGTCCGCCAATGGCAGCGTTCGCTCGGCCTGACCGGCAGCGCGGCGGATGGCGTGTTCCAGCCGTCGTCCGTGGCCGTCGCGCCATCCGCGCCGATCCGCATCACGCAGGTCAAGGCGAAACTGGGGGAGTCGAACGTGAGCCCGGCCAGCTACACGAACGTCACGCTGCATGTCGAGGCCACGCTCACCGCCACGCAGGCCGCCACGTTCAAGGCCGGCGACAAGGTGCAGGTCATACTGCCGGACAACACGACCATCGACACGACGCTCGCCGCCGTCGATCAGGGTGGCCAGTCCACCGGCACGGACGGGCAGGTGACCTCGCCGTCGGCGCGCGTCGATTTCCCCGACCAGTCGCAGGTCGTGAAATTCGGGCCGGTCGCGGTGAGCCTCGTCATCCCGAACACGTCCACGTCGGCGAGTGCGGAGACGCTGATCGTGCCGGTGACTGCGATCGTCGCATCCGCCGGGAACACATACGCGGTCGACGTGGTGCGCGGAGACATGCTTATTCGTGTGCCGGTCGAGATCGGACTGGTCGCGAACGCACAGGTGCAGCTCACCAAGGCCGACGAGTTGAAAGTCGGCGACAAGGTGGTGGTGTCGTGATTGCGGGCATGGACCTCCTCAGTCAGCCGATGGCTGACAGCTCCCCTTGGCAGGGGGAGCCGGAACACACCGGAGACGGGTTCCCCTCGCTGAGGGGAGTGAATGTTTCCGATCCTGCGGATGCTTTGCTGACGCTCGAGAACGTCACCAAATCATTTGCCGGCAAAGACGGGATGATGACGCAGATCCTGCATCCGACGACGCTGACGATCGGCCGAGGCGAACGCATCGCGATCGTGGGACCTTCCGGCTCGGGCAAGTCGACGCTGCTGTCCCTGCTCGGCACGCTCGACATGCCCACATCCGGCACGCTGCGATACGACGGCGACGACGTGACGGCGATGGGCGAACGGCAACGCAGCGACCTGCGCGCCGCACGCATCGGATTCGTGTTCCAGCAGTTCCATCTCATCGCCGGCGTATCCGCGCTGGAGAACGTGATGGTCGGCCTGCAATACACGACCCTGCCGCGTGCGGAGCGCCGCGACCGTGCGGCCGTCGCATTGGAGCAGGTCGGATTGGGACATCGGCTGAGTTACCGGCCGTCGCAACTGTCCGGCGGCGAACAGCAGCGCGTCGCCATCGCGCGAGCGCTCGTCAAACGGCCCGACATCATCTTCGCCGACGAGCCGACCGGCGCGCTCGACACCGACACCGGACACACGATCCTCGAGCTGCTGTTCGACGCGGCCGACAGCGGCTCGAGCCTCGTCGTCGTCACGCATGATCCGAACGTGGCCGCACGGTTCCCGCGGCGACTGCGCATCCGCGACGGCGTGGTGCGTGAGATAGCGGGGGAGACAACGGCGGAATCCCCTCAATCCGACGAAGTCGGACGGCTCCCACTGACCGGGGATGCCGCACGAACTGCGATGACGCGAGAGGAGAGTAATCATGCGTAAGCCGCTGCGCACACGTATCGCCGACCTGCTGCATTCCGCGTGGATCGGCGCGACAGGATGCGTCTCGCGCACCGTGATCGCCTCGCTCGGCATCGCGCTCGGCGTCGCCGCCTACGTGGCCCTGTCCGGCATCGCGGCCTCCAACCAGGCGGCGTTGCTCGCCCGGCTCGATGCGCTCGGCGCGAACCTGCAGGTCGTCACCCCCGGGCAGGATGCGTCCCGGCAGACCATCCCGCTGCCCGACTACGCGCCCGAGACGATCGCCCGCCAACCGGCCGTCGAACAGGTCGGCGTCTTCTACACACCGCCCGAGAAGATCCAGATCTTCAAGAACCAGCTCGTGCCGACCTCCAACGGCAACGCGCTCGCCCTCAACATCATGGCGCCCGGAGCATTGGACACGCTCGGCGCGACCTACGCGCGAGGCCGCGGCATCGACCGGAACAACGAGCATCTGCCCGTCGTGGTGCTCGGCTCCGAGGCCGCATGGCGGCTCGGCGTCACCGACGTCGGAGACCGCGTGCTCATCGACAACGAATGGTACGGGGTCATCGGCATCCTCGATCCGCTGCCGCAGGCCGCAACGCTCAACACGTCCGCCATCATCGGCCGGGCATGGGCGATCGCGCACTATCCCGACCAGGCGGCCAGCATCGCCAGGATCAACGCGATCTACGTACGCACCACGTCCGGTGATGCCGAAACCCTGCGCCGCACGATCGCCCACGCGGCCAACCTCACGGGCGGCAACGTGAGCGTGACCGCATCCGCCGACCTGTCCAAGGCGCGCAACGCCACCAACGACTCGCTGACCACGCTCGGCCTCATGATCGGCGTGATCGCGCTCGCCGTGGGCGGTATGAGCATCGCCAACATGATGATCGTCACTGTCATGGAACGCCGCGGCGAAATCGGCCTGAGACGCGCCTTGGGCGCCACGCCCGGCAACATCCGCATGCAGTTCGTGACCGAGGCGGCCATGCTCTCCGCGTTGGGCGGACTGGCCGGCATCCTCATCGGCGCGGGCGCGGCCGGCGGCGTGGCGCTCGCGGCCGGCCAGCCGATCGCCCTGGACTGGGAAGGTCTGCCACTCGCATGGGGCGCGGCCGTGACGGTCGGCATCCTCGCCGGCCTCTACCCGGCCTCGCGCGCCGCCCGGCTCACCCCGACCGAGGCGCTCAGAAGCGAGTAAACCGGTTCCCGGGATCGCCGCGCCGAATCCCGGGAACCGGCATGATAGCCTTGTAAGTTGCGGCAAGGAAAGCGAGGCTGGGTTCATGGGCGATGTCAGGCGGGAAATGGAACGGCTGCGACCGGTCTATGAGACCGGCGTGCTCCGTCTGCTGCTGCGTAAGAACTCCATGATGTACGTGGCCCTATTACGCGCCGCGTTCAACCCATTGACCGGCGAGCTGCCGCGCGAAATCCTCGAGGAGAGGTTCGCGCAAAGCCTGTCTCATCTCATCGACGCCGGCGAATACGCGCTGGAAGAGGATCAGGATCTCATCGGCGCGGCGCATCAGATCCTCGTCGACCTCACCCGCGAAGGCGACGGCGATTACGCGTGGCTCGCCAACTCGCTCGATATGGCCTCGCACCGGTTCCTTTACCGGCTCACCGCACGCGCCCACCGCGCCATCGAGGCATTAGGCCGACTGCAGGACACCACCAGCTCGCTGTCCGGCGCACAGGCCAACAGCATCATCATGGAGATCGAACACGCGCGCATGCAGCTGACCGCCGACCCCAACGAACGCATCCGCCTGCTCAACGCGGAGATCGCCGCCCGCGAGCGCGAGATCGAACAGATCCAACAAGGACGCCAACGTGACCGGCTCAGCGACGAACAGGTCGAGGACATCATCTCAGTCGTCCACAAGACGCTGCGCGACGTGCCGATCGACCTGCGCGAACTCGTGCTCGCCGAACGCGACAACGGCGACGCGCTGCGCCGGCGCATGCAGGCCGGCGACATGGACGTCAACGACAACCTCACCTCCTACCATGACGCATTCCGCCGCTCGTTCAACGAATCCGACTCCGGCCGCCGGTTCAACGACGCCTTCCAGGTAATCATCACCGACGAAGGCCGCCAGCAGATCGACGACGCCGTCGCGGCCATCGCCAAAACACCGTATCTGGCTGGCGAATCCAGCGTACTGCTCGACCAGATCACCGCCGAACTCGAACGCATCTACGATGGGATCGAAGCGGTCCGCCAGCAGATACGCGTCTCCGACGAGGCGATCAGCCGACTCGTGCGCCAGCAGACCGACACCAGATACCGCACCATGCTTGTCACGCTCAACCGCCTGTACACCACGATCAACGCGGCCGCGAAGGCGCACCCGAACGACGGCCGGCGACCTTACCGCACAGACGTGGGCGACGTCACGTTCACCGGGCTGCCGACTCGACCAGCACGATCCATGTCTCGCGCGACGGTGCCCAGCCTTAGCGAACACGCCGCGCCGACCAGCATTCCTGAGCCGGACATCCGATCCATGATCGTCGGGGGAGGCCCGCGCATGAGACACATGATCCGCCTCATCATGCACGGTCCGGTCACCGTGACCGGACCGGACGGCGACGAACGCGTCGACATCGCCGCCAGCTTCAACCGACTGCCCGCCGACGAACGACGCGAAAGCGAGATCATCGGCTTCCTGTCCGCCCTCGCAACGGTCGGCGGCGAACAGACGGTCTGGCATTGCACATCACTCGACGGCACTCCGCGCGACTGGACGACCGGACGGGTCACCGCCGGCATGGACGAACTCAACGAAACGATCAAGGAAGGATGACATGGACGAGCAAGACACGACCGCCGCACTGTTCGAAGGCGACACCGGCGACATGAGCGCGCCGGCCCGCATGGCCGCCATCGCGCTCAAACGCGACCGGTACATCAGCGGAGCCACCTACGACACCGCAATGGACAACCTCGACCAGGTCATCCGCTCGCTCAACAACGACATGCTCGAACTCGTCGTCAACGAACGCTACCGGATCATGTACGCCACCCCCGTCCCGGACGCCGACCAGAACCCCCGATCGCTCAAAACGCGCGTCAGCCTGCGCCGCGAAGAGGCGGCGCTGCTCGCGTTCCTGCGCATCCGCGTCCTCGAATACGAGAACCTGCATACGCCCGCGGACGAATGGCTCGTCAGCTTCGAAGAAATCCGCGCGGCGCTCGCCACCGGAGCCGGCTATCTGGCCTCGCGCAACGACGAGGAAGGCGTGCTCAAGCTCATCGGCGCGATCGTCTCGTCCATGACCACATACGGGTACCTGGAACGGTCCGCCGACGACGAGACGATGCTGCGCATCACCGAACTCGTGCCCGTCGTATTGGATCGCGACCTTGCACGGACGTGGCTGGACGGCAGGGACGAGATCGACGATGACGCACACGCGGATGATGATTCGGCCGATCCGGTTGACGACGGAACGGACGATGCGATCGGCGAGACCGGCGACATCGAGGAAAGGCAGTGAGATGACGGACACCATGAGCGAATCCACGATGCCGGATGGCGCGCGCGACATCCAGATCGTCCCCGACCGCTGGATGATGGAAAGCCGGCAGCTCGTCAACTGGGGCTCCTACGACGGATACCATGTCTTCCGCCCGTCCACGGATGACAAACTGCCGGTGACGCTGCTCGCCGGCGCCAGCGAATCGGGCAAATCCACGCTGGTCGACGCGCAGATCTCCCTGCTGTACCCGTCCGGCACGCCATTCAACAAGGCGTCGAACTCCGGACGCTCCGAACGCAGCGACTACACGTACCTGCGCGGCATGATCGGCGTGGGCGACACCGACGACGCGCCGATGTACCTGCGCGGCACCGACGCGGACGGCATGCCGCAGAGCGTGTGGGGCGCGATCGTGGACACGTACCGCAACGCCACCACCGGGCAGACCCTGTCATGCGGCAAGTTCCTCTACCTGATGCCGGGCGAAGGACGCGGCGACGTACGCCGCCAATATGTCACCTGGAACCGCGTCATCGACCCGCGTCTCATGGACCAGTTCCGAGACGGCCCGTTCACGCCGACCCAGCTCAAGACGACCTATGAGGGCTGTTCGATCTTCTCGAACGCGAATGCGTTCCACGCCCGCATCTGGGGCGTCATGGGCCTGACCGAGGAGGCATGCCGGCTGCTGCACAAGATCCAGTCCGCCGACGCGCCGTCCCGGCTGGACGACATCTTCAAACAGGGCGTGCTCGGCGTGCCCGCGGCGATCGGCAAGGCCGAGGACCTTGCCGGCGATTACGAGCGGTATGCGGCCAACTTCGACAGCATGGAGGAGAAGGCCCGGCGCATGGAGATGCTGCAAGGCATCCGTCAATCCTACGGGCAATACGACAAGGCGCAGGCGAACGTGCGCGCGTTCGATGCCGTCGACCCGAACGGCGAGGCCGGACGCGCCGCCATCCGCCGGTGGGCGCTGGCGCACATGGCCGAGGAAGTGAACGCCCAACTGCCGCACGACGAGCGCGAACGCGACCGGCACCTGCAGGACGCCGCCGCCGAACGCGCGCACGGCGAGGAGATCACCGCGCGCATCGACGCGGTCAAGGCGCAGATCCAGGGCGTCGACGGAGGCAGCCTCGCCCGGCTCGAACTCGACCTGACCCAAGCCAAGCAGACCCTGAACGCCGTGACCGACAACCACGACAGGGTCGCCCGCCAGTTCGCCGCCATCGGCGAGCACATCCCCGACACCCGCGACGCATGGCAGACACGGCGGGATCAGGCCGCACGATTCGTCACGGACTACGAGCGTCGACGCAAGCAACTCGACCGAGACCAGTACGAGGCCGCGGCCGCGCGCTCGCAGGCCAACGACGAACTGGACCGTCTCACCCGCGACTATGAACGTCAGCGCACCCAGCGCACGCGCATCTCCCAGCAGATGGACGAGGAGCGCGCCATGCTCTGCCGTGCCACCGGCCTGAATGCCGAAGAACTGCCTTATGTCGCCGAACTCATGGACGTGCGCGAGGACGAGGAGGCATGGCGCACCGCGATGAACGTCGCCTACGGTCCGATCGCCCGCACGATCCTCGTCGACCAACGGCACGAACAGGGTTTCGCCGCACGCGTGAGCGCCATCGACCCGCACCTTATGTCACGGCGCACCTGGCGGTTCGTGGACACGGGCCGCGACCGCGGGGATGCAGACGCCGTAGCGAATCACGCAGACGACGAACCTTGGCTGTCCGGCAAACTGCGCTACCGGGAGGACTCCCCGTTCGCCGGCTGGCTGCGCGCACAGACCTCCAATGAACGATACGACGCATTGTGCGTCGACTCCATCGACGACACGGACGAACAGACTCGCCAGGTTCAACGCGACGGCCAGATCAAATCCGGGCGCCACGGCCAGCACGGCATCAAGGACATCCGCCAGGTCATCGGATTCGTCAACCAGGCCTATCTCGACGAACTGCTTCAACAGGCGCAGGAAGCCAAAGCCGCGTTCGCCGAAGCCGATCAGGCATACGAGGCGATCCGGCAACAGGCCGAACGATTGCGCCGCGAACTCGCGCTCGCCGAAACCCTGAACGACACGGACTGGAGCAGCGTCGCGGTACAGGACGTCGAACAGCGCATCGCACGCATCGAACAGGACATCGACACGATCCGCCGAGATCCTAAACTCGCCGAACTTACCGCCACGCGGGAACGACTGGAACAGGAACTCGAACGCAGCAACAGCCGCCGGTTCAAGGCGCAGAACGCCGCGGACTCGTGCGCGCAGGCAGCGGACGCGGCCCGCGCATGGCTGAGCCGCAACGGGATCGGCGACGGCATCAAGGCTGGCGATGCGGACGGCGGGGAGAGGAACATCACGTTCGGCGACGAGGTCGCGGAACGTCTGGGCGCCGCCTACGAGCGCCAGTTCGCCGGCCAGACCGACCCGACCGCGCGCGCGCATCTGATCATCGGAGCCGGACGTACGGCCGTGGCCGACGACATGCGGTTCGAGAACACGATGGCCGATCAGATCGGCAAGGAGATCGACGCCCGTCGCACGATGCTCGCCGAGCAGGCCGACGCGGCCCGCAGGACGCTCGAATCGCAGATGCAGGCGTACCGTGACGTATACGCGAAGGACGACGACGCGTTGACCGCCACCGTCGCCGACTACCGGTACTACGAGCAGGAACTGGACAGTCTGTCGCACTTGGCCGCCAATGATGCGACCGAAGCCGAATACGCCAATTGCCTACACAAACTGTATTGGGACGCCCTCACCCTGCAGCGCACGCTCAAATCCGACGAGGCCACCATCAAGGAACAGCTGTCGCGCATCAACTCGATGCTCAAAGGCCAACAGTTCGGCCCCAAGCATGGCCGCCTGTCGTTGAACGTCACCGTACGGCCGCCCGAACGCGCGTTCGGCATGGCCCTGCGCCGCATGAGCGAAACGCTCACCGCATGGGAGCAGCAGCCCGACGCCGATGCAATCGCCCTGCGCAAGACGTTCCGCTCCTGCCGTCCGTTCGTCGACATGCTGCACGACCAGCTCGCGCAGGTCAAGGACGCCGGCGGCATCAAACAGTACGGCGCGCACGATCTCGACCCGCGCGGCCGATCCTCGTTCTACGCGACCGTGCATCACGAGGACGGGCCGGACGAACGCATCACCTCGACCGGCGGACGTTCCGGCGGCGCATTGCAGGAGCTCACCTCATTCGTCTATGGCGCGGCGCTCATCTACCTGCTCGGCGAGGGCAGCGTGACCGGCGAACCCTCCTACACGACGCTGTTCCTCGACGAGGCGCTCATCAAGGCCGACGGACGGTACACCAAGCGCGCACTCATGGTGTTGCCGCGGCTCGGCTTCCAGGTGATCGTCTCCGCGCCGGAAAGCAAGACCGGCGAGATCCTCGAAGTGTCCACCAAGGCGTACGTCACCTACAAGGACCCCGACACCGGACACACCACGCTGCGTGAGGCCAGCCTCGACACTGATCCCAACAACGCTGGGAGTGACGGATGCGCACGGTCAGGGACATCGCGGCAATGATCGGACGACGGCTGGCGGCCAGCAGATACACGGACGACAACCCGTGACCGTACACGGTGTCCGTGCAACTGCCGGCACGGCAGGACGATCTCGAGGATGCGGCGCTCGCCGTGCATGCCAACAACAAGGAGATCCGGGATTGGGCAGAGAAGACCGGCTGCGAGACGACCGTGCAGCGTCGGCTCATCGGCAACGTGACGGTCGAACTGGTCTTGAATGTCACCGTCGGATCTGAGTCCGTTGCGTTGCGGGCTTCGGACCGTGCAACCGCGGCTGATTATCGTCGTGCAAGACGGCGACTCGAACAGGTTCATGAGCGGTTTGGCCATATTCCGACGGCGGACGCGTTGACCGTCGCAAGGATGACGGATGCGGAGAACGACGTCGATTTCGCGCTGCTGCTGCACGTCGCCGAATACTGCGCCTCGCACGACGTGGCCGGTCTGCGCCCGCGCGCGGTACCGCTCGCCGGGTTCAGCGCGAAATGGCTGGACCGCAAGGCCGCGAAGCGACGCAAGGCGGTGGAACTGCTGTGCGGCAAACCGTCGCTGGCATTGGACGAGCGCCCGCGCGAACTGCGATTCCGACATCTCGACCCGGCGAGCGTTTTGCTGCCGGACGCCGTGATCGTCCGTGCGTGGGAAGACGGTGCCGGGCTGGGCATCCGGTATGTGGTGATCGTGGAGAACAAGGACACGTACCAGCTGATGCCGCCGATCAGGGACGGACTGTGCGTGTTCGGTTCGGGCAGGGCCGCGGTGGACGGATTGACGTTGCTGCCGTGGCTGTTCGACGAGCGATCCGCAAACATTCGCATAGTGTACTGGGGCGATATGGATACGGCCGGATTCGAGATACTGTCAGCCGTCCGGCAGCTGGGCATCGACTGCGACTCGCTGTTCATGGATCGTGCGGCGTATGACCGGTATGGCATGTTCGGCACGAACCGCGACCAGGACGACAAGCCGCTCAAGCGCCAGCAGCCGAAACCGTTGCCCGGACTGCACGAAGGCGAGCGGGAACTGTACGAAGCGCTGTGCATGGGGGATGAGGTCCCCTATCTGCGGCTCGAGCAGGAACGCATCCCGATCTCCGATGCGACGGAAGCGTTGCGCGGCATGGGAATTCCCGTAGTGACGGATTGAGAACGCTTTCCCGCCGGTATGCGACGAGCCACGGCACCGGCTCGATTCCGGAAGCATGGTTGATATTTGGAGGATCGGGGATTAGCTATTCGCCGATGACGTCGCCGACGAGTCCGGAGACGATCGCCATGATGATTGAGCCGAGCACCGACCACCAGAAGCCGTGGATGACCACGCCCACGTCGAACAGGGTCAGCGCCAGCCATGAGGCGAGTTCCATGAACAGCCAGTTCAAAATCAGCGCGAACAGGCCGAAGCTCAGGATCGAGATCGGCAGGGCGAGCAGGTGCACGACCGGTTTGATCGACGCGTTGATGAGCGCGAGAAACAGCGAAAACGCGGCGATGCCGAGGATCGGCGGTTCGCCGACCGCCTCCATGCCGGGCAGCAGGGCGACCATGACGCCGGCCGCGATCGTCAGTACCAGCCAACGGGAAACAAAATGACTCATACCATTCGATTATTCCAGCCGAAATGTCACCGGAGTGTGGAGAAGCGGATGCCGGTCTCGCCGCGAATCGCCCAAAATGTAGGACGAAGAACACGATCGTCGGGCGAGGTGTCATACAGTGACGCATGATCGACCACGAACAAAGGGAGGATCATGTCGGTATTGGACGAATTGGTGGCGGGCGCGCTGGAGGACCAGCAGACCCGCGAGCGCACCGTGTCGCTTGATGATGTGAGGAAGGCCGCGCTGGCGGCCCCGGCCCCGATCGACGCGAAGCGATGGCTTAAGCGTACCGACGGCATTCCCGTGATCGCCGAGATCAAGCGCGCCTCCCCGTCCAAGGGCCATCTGAGCGATATTGCGGACCCGGCCGCGCTGGCCCGCGAATACGAGGCTGGCGGCGCGAGCGCGATCTCCGTGCTCACCGAAGGCCGCCGGTTCCTCGGCTCGCTCGACGATCTCGACAAGGTGCGCGCCGCGGTGCATATCCCGGTGTTGCGCAAGGATTTCATCGTCACCGACTACCAGATCTTCGAGGCGCGTGCCCACGGCGCCGATCTCGTGCTGCTCATCGTCGCCGCGTTGGACGACGCGACGCTCAGGCATCTGCTGGATCTTGCGCATGAGCTGAACATGACCGTGCTCGTCGAGACGCACACCCGCGAGGAGATCGAGCGCGCGATCGCGGCCGGCGCGAAGGTGATCGGCATCAACGCGCGCAACCTCAAGGATCTCAAGGTCGACGTGAACAAATACAACGAGCTGGCGGCGAACCTGCCGGACGACGTGATCCGGGTCGCCGAATCCGGCGTGTTCGGTGCGGTGGAGGTTGAGGACTACGGCCGGGCCGGCGCGGACGCCGTGCTGGTGGGTGAGGGCGTGGCCACGGCCGCCGATCATGAACTTGCAGTGGAACGACTAGTAAAGGCAGGAGCAAGAGTGAAAGCATCCGAAACCACTCCGTTAAGCGAGCATCAGGGACCGTACTGGGGCCAGTTCGGCGGCCGATACGTGCCCGAGGCGCTCATCACCGCGCTGGACGAGCTCGAACGCGTCTACGATGAGGCCACGGCCGACCCCGAATTCCATAAGGAGTTCATGACGCTGCAGCAGCGCTACGTCGGCCGCCCCAGCCCGCTTACGGAGGCGCCGCGCTTCGCCGAATTGGTCAAGGCCAAGACCGGACTCGACGCGCGCATCTTTTTGAAGCGCGAGGACCTCAACCACACCGGCGCGCACAAGATCAACAACGCGCTCGGCCAGGCGCTGCTCGTCAAGCGCATGGGCAAGACGCGCGTGATCGCCGAGACCGGAGCCGGCCAGCACGGCGTGGCCACCGCGACCGTATGCGCGATGCTCGGCCTCAAGTGCCGCATCTACATGGGTCAGATCGACGCGCGCCGTCAGGCGCTCAACGTCGCCCGCATGCGCATGCTCGGCGCCGAGGTCGTGGAGGTCACGCTCGGCGACCGCATTTTGAAGGACGCGATCAACGAGGCGCTGCGCGACTGGGTCACCAACGTCAAGGACACGCACTACCTGCTCGGCACGGTCGCCGGCCCGCACCCGTTCCCGGCTATGGTGCGCGACTTCCAGAAGATCATCGGCGAGGAGGCCAAGGAGCAGCTCAAGGACTGGTACGGCATCGACCATCCGGACGCGATCTGCGCGTGCGTCGGCGGCGGCTCGAACGCCATCGGCATCATGAACGCGTTCCTCGACGACGACCGCGTCAACCTCTACGGCTACGAGGCGGGCGGCAACGGCCCCGAATCCGGCAAGCACGCGATCCGCTTCGCTCCCGGCACCGGCCAGCTCGGCATGTTCCAGGGCGCCAAGAGCTACCTGCTGGAAACCGACGAGGGCCAGACGCTCGACACGTATTCGATCTCGGCCGGCCTCGACTACGCGTCCGTCGGCCCGGAGCACGCATGGCTCAAGGACATCGGCCGCGTAAACTACAGCTGGGCGACCGACGACGAGGCGATGAACGCGTTCCGCGACCTGAGCCAAACCGAAGGCATCATTCCCGCCATCGAAAGCTCGCATGCGGTCGCCGGCGCGTACAAGGCCGCCGCCGACCTCAAGGCGAAGGGGTACGACAAAGCCGTGATGATCATCAACATCTCCGGCCGAGGAGACAAGGACATGGCCACCGCCGGCAAGTGGTTCGGCTATCTGACCGACGAACAGGCGGCCGCGCTCGACGTGACCGGCGCGCACGGCGACACCGTGGCCTGAGGAACGAGGGGAGAATCGATTATGACGAACACAGCAACCACGCCGTCGGGCCAGCCCCTTGGCATCAGCCACAAGCCCAGCCGCACCGAGGCGATGTTCGACGCGTTCAAGGCGGAGAACAAGCCCGCGTTCATCGGCTACCTGCCGTACGGCTTCCCGAACCCGGACGTCTCGCTCGACGCGCTGCGCACGATGGTCGAGCACGGCGTCGACGCGGTCGAGATCGGTCTGCCGTACTCCGACCCGGTGATGGACGGCCCGGTCATCCAGGCCGCCAGCCAGATCGCCCTGAACAACGGCGAAAGCATTAACGGCGTGTTCAAGGCCGTCGAGACCGTGGCCAACGCGGGCGGCGTGCCGCTCATCATGAGCTACTGGAACCTTATCTACCATTACGGCGTCGAACGCTTCGCCCGTGATTTCGAGAACGCGGGCGGCGCGGGACTCATCACCCCCGATCTGATCCCGGACGAGGCGGGGGAGTGGATCGAGGCGTCCGACCGCCACGGCCTCGACCGCATCTTCCTCGTGTCGCCCGATTCGGCCGACGAGCGTCTGGCCGTCGTGGCGAGGAACGCGCGCGGTTTCGTGTACGCGGCGGCCCGCATGGGCGTGACGGGCGAACGCGCCTCCATCGACGCGTCCCCGGAAACGCTGGTCGAGCGCACCCGCAAGGCCGGTGCGAAGAACGTGTGCGTCGGCATCGGCGTATCCACGCCGGAACAGGGCGCGAAGGTCGGCGCGTACGCCGACGGCGTGATCGTCGGCTCCGCGCTCGTGCACACGCTGCTGAACGCCGACGACCGGACCGCGAAGGACCCGGCTGAAGGCCTCAAGGATCTTGCCGCCAAGGCCGAATCGCTCGCCGACGGCATCCACAACGCCCGCTAGACTCCGACGAATCGCCGCAAGTTCGGCCGGGATCGGTTGCATAAAACCACCGATCCCGGCCGAACTGCGGTAGGCTGGCAGAGGCAATCCAAGAGTAGAGAGGCGAGCATCACACGATGAACTTGGCATATATCCCGTCACCGACGTTCTCATACTTCCAGATCGGACCGGTCACCATCCGCATGTACGCGATCTGCATCCTGATCGGCATCTGCGCGGCCGTCGCGATCCTGACGAAACGTTGGAAACACGTCGGCGGCACCTTCGATCAGGTGCTCGACACCACGCTGGTCGCCGTACCGAGCGGACTCGTCGGCGCGCGTCTCTACCACTGCATCACCACGCCCGACCAGTACTTCCCGCCCACCGGCAGCCTCGTCAACATCCTCAAGGTGTGGGAGGGCGGCATGGCGATCTTCGGCGGCATCTCCGTCGGCGCGCTGGCCGCGTTCCTGTGGTGCCGCCACAAGCGCTACCCGTTCGCGCTGCTCGCCGACTCCCTTGCCCCGGGACTCATGGTCGCACAGGCCATCGGGCGTCTCGGCAACTGGTTCAACCAGGAGCTGTACGGCAAGCCGACGACCCTGCCGTGGGGCCTGAAGCTCAACGACGCCGACGCGATCGGCAAGACCGAGATCTGCTACAACGGCCAGGCATGCCCGACCGGCACGCTGTTCCATCCGACGTTCCTGTACGAGATGATCTGGAACCTCATCGGCGCGGCCATCATCGTATGGCTCGGCCACAAGCTGTGGGGCGTGCTCAAGGCGGGCCAGCAGTTCGCCATGTACCTCATGTGGTACGGTCTCGGCCGCACCTGGATCGAGATGATCCGCATCAACTACTCGACGATCATCCTCGGCCTGCGCATCAACGTGTGGACCGCGATCCTGTGTTTCATCCTCGGATGCGTCCTGTTCGTCCTGCTCTGGCGGTTTGGCGGCGACAGCGAGATCCTGTCCCGCAGGCTGTCCGCGGTCACGGCTGACGAACTCGAACGCCAGTCGATCGCCGACGGCAAGGCCAAGACGAACAATCAATGAACAACCACGACGGCACGGCACTGCAAGGGGCCGTTCGTCGCTCAGACTCCATAGAATAGGCAACCATGACTACGATTCAAATCGCCCCCAGCATCCTGTCCGCTGATTTCTGCAACCTCGAGCGCGATCTCAAGGCCATCTCCAACGCCGATCTCGTTCACGTCGATGTGATGGATCACCACTTCGTGCCGAACCTGACCCTCGGCGAGCCGATCGTCGGCCGCATCTGCCAGGTCACCGACCTGCCGGTCGACGTGCACCTCATGATCGAGGACCCGGACCGTTGGGCCCCCGAATACGCCAAGCTCGGCGCCGCCTCCGTCTCCTTCCACATGGGCGCCACCCATGCGCCGGTGCGTCTGGCACGCCAGCTGCGCGACATGGGCTGCAAGGCGTGCTTCGCCGTGCGCCCGGCCGAACCGGTCGAACCGATCTTCGACATCCTCGACGAGTTCGACATGATCCTCGTCATGACCGTCGAGCCCGGCTTCGGCGGCCAGAAGTTCCTCGACAACCAGATGGCCAAGGTGCGTCGCCTGCGCGACGAGATCACCCGCCGGGGCCTGGACACCAAGATCCAGGTCGACGGCGGCGTCAGCCCCAAGACCGCGCACATCGTGGCCGAGGCCGGCGCCGACGTGCTCGTGGCCGGTTCCGCCGTGTACGGCGCCGAGAACCCGGCCCAGGCCATCGACGACATCCGTGCCAAGGCCCAGGCCGCGTTTCGCGCCTGACCGCCGCACGCAAGCACACCAACCTTGGGGTCGTGCGCGATGCGACCGTCTCGGTCATCGTGCACGACCCGTCATGCGACCGCATGCAACCCACGTAAGGATCCCATCATGAAGACTTTCGAATCCCTGTTCGCCGAGCTGAGCGAAAAGGCCGCCACCAAGCAGGCCGGCTCCCTGACCGTGGACGAACTGGCCAAGGGCACCCACTTCATCGGCAAGAAGATCGTCGAAGAGGCCGGAGAAACCTGGATCGCCGCCGAATACGAGGGCGCCGAGCGCACCGCCGAGGAGATGAGCCAGCTCATCTACCACCTGCAGGTCATGATGATCGACCGCGGCATCACGCTCGAAGACATCTACAAGAACCTGTGAACCACACATCCGGCCGGTGACGCGCCATGCCGTTGCGGCATGCCCGTGCGATGCCGGCCACAAGGGGAGGAAAACCAAATGTTGCGAATCGCCGTGCCGAACAAGGGCATGCTGTCCGAACCCGCATGGAACATGCTGTCCGAAGCCGGCTACCAGCTGCGCTCCAATCCGCGCCAGCTCGTCGTCCAGGACCCCGACAACGGCATCGAGCTGTTCTATCTGCGTCCGCTCGACATCGCGGTCTACGTCGGCCGAGGCACCATCGACGTCGGCATCACCGGCCACGACCTGCTGCTCAACTCCGGCACCGAGGCCAAGGAGCACATGGAGCTCGGCTTCGGCGCGTCCACGTTCCGGTTCGCGGCACCCAACGATTCGCCGATCTGCAAGCTTGAGGACATCCAAGGCAAGCGCGTCGCCACCTCCTTCGACAAGCTCGTCCACGACTATCTCGTCGAACACGGCATCGAGGCGGAGACCATCCACCTGGACGGCGCCGTCGAATCGTCCGTGCAGCTGGGCGTCGCCGACCTGATCGCCGACGTCGTGTCCACCGGCACCACGCTGCGCAACGCGGGCCTGCGCATCTTCGCCGACCCGATCGTGCACTCCCAGGCCGTGCTTATCCGTTCCCCGCGCCTTGACGAGCACGACGAACGCCTCATCAAGTTCTCCCGCCGTCTGCAGGGCGTGCTCACCGCACAGCGCTACGTGCTCATGGACTACGACATTCCGGTGTCCAAGGTCGCGGCGGCCGTGGACGTCACCCCGGGCTTCGAAAGCCCGACGATCTCCCCGCTGCACGACAAGCAGTGGAACGCGGTGCGCGTCATGGTCCCCAAGGCCAAGGTCAACCAGCTGATGGACCAGCTGTACGAAGTCGGCGCGCGCGGCATCATCGTCACGGCGCTGCAGGCCTCGAGAATGTAACCGCCTGAACGCATGATCGATTTCAAACGGAAGTTCAGCAAAAAATACAGTCCGGAGCCGCGCGACATCTATCTGACGGTGCCGAACATGATCAGCCTGCTGCGGATCATCTCCATCCCGGTCATCGCGGCGCTCGTGTCGCACCATCACATGATCGAGGCGCTGGCGGTGCTCGCCCTGTCGGCGGTATCCGACGGCGTCGACGGCATCCTCGCCCGTCTGCTCAACCAGGTCAGCAAGGTCGGCCAGATCCTCGACCCGATCGCCGACCGGCTGCTGATCCTGTGCAGCGTGCTGGCCTTGGGCATCGCCGGAATCATACCGTGGTGGATGATCATCATCGTCGGGCTGCGCGACCTGCTCATGGGCATCGAGGTGCTGTGGCTCGCCCAGCACGACTATGGCCCGTTGCCGGTGAACTTCGTCGGCAAGGCCGGCACCGCCATGCTCATGATCTCGATCACCGCGCTGATCTTCTGCGACATCTGGGTCAACCCGATGGTCGACCTGCTGCATCTGGCCGCATTGGCGGCCGGCATCTGGGGCGTCGGACTGTACTGGCTCGCCGGATACATCTACCTGCGGCAGGGGATCGCGTTGATCCGCGACGACTGGCATGACGCCGCCGCACGAGCCGGCGAACACGACACGGAGCCGAACAGCCGATGAGCGACCAGATGCCATCCGATTCCCCCGAATCGTTTCCCGTACCGGACGAAACCGCGTCGATGCGGCGCCGGGCGGTGTTCTCATCGTCGATTTCGGGCATCGAATCGCATCACGCATCGCTGTCGTCCAACGCCGGCCAGGCGTCGCGGCGGCACCGTCGCAAGGCGCACGACAGCTCGCTGCAACTGCTGGACGATCTGACGAACCGTCCGATGGACCCGCTGTTCTCCGATTCCCGTCTCACCACGCAGCGCAAGGTTCCGGCCTGGGAGATGTGGCTGACCCGCGTGATCGTGTTCGTCATCTGCATCGCGGTCGGATTCTTCACCTGCCTGTTCGTCCAGCAGTTGCACACCGACCCCCGCAAGGCGGTCCGTCAGAATTGGGCCAGCGAACTGGAAGGCCTCAACACGCAGGTCGACAAGCTCAACAACGAGGTCGCCGACCTGCAAAGCCAAGTCGCCAAGCAGTCCAGGCAACTCGGCGACACGACGCAGTCCGGCGCGCTCACCCAGGACGAGATGGTCAACGGACTGTCGAAGGTGAAGGGGGAGGGCGTCACCCTGACCATCGCCAACCCGATCGCGGCGGACAATGCCGCGACGGACGGCACGTACCATCGCGACAATTCGTCGTCGCAGATCCGGCTCGTCTCCGATTCCGACCTGCAACTGTTCGTCTCCCTGCTGTGGCAGTCCGGAGCGGAGGCGATATCCGTCAACGGGTTCCGTATCGGCGTGCAGACTTCCATCCGAACCGCCGGACAGACGATCATGGTCGGCGTCAACCCGGTGCAAAGCCCATACGTCATCGAGGCGATCGGCGACCGCGACGGCCTGTCCGCGGCGGTGAGCTCCAAACAACAGCCGAAACTCTACGCCTCGCTGGCAAACGCCGGCATTTACCCGCAGGTCTCGAAATCAAGATCGCTTACACTGGAAGCAGCGTCTTTGGGCAACCTCTCCTACATGAGAAAGGACGAATAACGATGGCAGCGGTACTGGGTCTCATCATCGGCATGGTTGTCGGATTATTCGTCAAGCCCGCCATCCCCGTCGTCCTGCAGCCGTATCTGCCGATCATGGTCGTGGCCGCACTCGACGCGCTGCTCGGCGCCGCCCGGGCCTACTTCGAACGCAGCTTCTCCGACAAGGTCTTCGTGATCTCGTTCATCTCGAACGTCGTTACCGCGACGCTGCTCGTGTTCCTCGGCAACCAGCTCGGCGTCGGCTCCCAGCTGCAGACCGCGGTCATCGTCGTGCTCGGCATCCGCATCTTCTCGAACGTGTCGGCCATCCGCCGCTTCATCTTCAAGGGCTGATGCAGCATGGCACGACGCAAACGGCAGCCGCAGGACATCCTCACCAAACTGCACGTCCAGCATGCGCAGGACAAGGTCAACGACCATACGGAAACCGGTTCGTTTCCGGTCGTACGCAAACGACGCGCCGGCAAACGTTCGCTGAACGCGAACGCGACGCGCATGCGGCTGGTCACCAGCATCCTGATCGCCGTCATGTGCGCGTTGCTGTCGTTCGCCTACATGATCCAGATCAACAATACGAAATCCACGTACGAGACGATGAGCGAGGACGAGCTGGTTCGTCTGATCAACGAGACCAGCAACCAGGTGCAAAGCCTCGAACAGCGCAAAAGCGAGCTGACCAGCCAGCTCAACTCGCTCAAGGCCACGGCCGACAAACAGGCGGCGGCGCAGAAGATCGCCAAGCAGAACGAGGAGACGAACGGCATCCTCTCCGGCCGTCTGCCGGCCAAGGGGCAGGGCGTGACCATCCGCATCAGCGAGGGCACCAAGGCCGACGTCGACGCGTCCACGATGTTCACGCTGCTTGAGGAGCTGCGCAACGCGGGCGCCGAGGTGATCGCCATCAACACCGTGCGCGTGGTCACCTCCACGTACATCAGCGAATCGGTCGACGGCAAGCTGATCTGCGACGGCACGACATTGGACACGCCGTACATCGTCAAGGCCATCGGCGACCCGCAGGCGCTGACGAACGCGGTCAACATCGCCGGCGGCGTAGGCTCGCGGCTCAAGGTGAAATACGGCGCGGATGTGACCGTCACCACGCAGGACGAGGTGAAAATCGACGAAATCCGCGAGGCACAGCAGTATAAGTACGCAACGCCGGTTGATGAGTAGGTAGAATAGCAGCATGACTAATCCGATTCCGACCGCAGGAGAGACGACCATCATCGGTCTTCCTGCCATTACCATTCCGATCACGACCACCGGCGACCGTCCGCTGACCCAGGAGGATCTTGACACCATCGCGCGCCTGTCCGAAGGCACGGCGCTGCTCGTGTCCACTCGCGGCGCGGTGTCCGGCTCGCGGTACCTGCTCGACGAGGACGAGATCACGGTCGGCCGCGACCCGCGTGCCGACATCCTGCTGGACGATTCGACCGTGTCTCGCTCCCACGCGGTGTTCCGCCGCACCGGCACGACGTTCGAAGTGGTCGACGCCGGCAGCCTGAACGGAACGTATGTGAACCGGCAGCGTGTCGACCATGCCACGCTGCGCAACGGCGACGAGATCATGATCGGCAAGTTCCGTCTCGTGTTCTTCACCAAGTCCGCCGTGATCGCCTGACCGGCCGAACCGTGCACGACGCGGTCGAGAGTCGAAACCAAGGAACGATGCGATGAGCGTGCCGCAGCCCGTGCAAGGCGAACTATTCGCCACAGAGGAAAGCCGAACCCTGAAGCGGGGTTATCGTGGCACGGTCGCGTCCAAAGTCGCCGGCATCACCTACCGGCAACTGGACTACTGGGCGCGCAAGCAGATCGTCGAGCCTTCGATCACGCCCTCGCACGGTTCCGGTTCGCGCCGGCTGTACTCCTTCAAGGACGTGGTGATTCTCGCCGTGTCCAAGCGACTGCTGGACGCCGGCGTGAACCTGCAGAACGTGACCGCGGCGATCGGTTTTCTGTCGCAGCGTACCACGGCGCAGCTGGAGCATGTCACCATCATGTGCGACGGCCAGCAGGTGCACGAATGCACGACCAGCGAGCAGATGCTCGACCTGCTGCAAAGCGGCAAGGCCGTGTTCGCCGTGTCCGTCAGTTCGCTGTGGCATCAGATCCAGCAGGCTCTGGAGGACGAGGATTACGTCGATCTGACCGTGGTGCCGATGTCGATCAGCGCCCGCCGTCCGATCGACGAGCTGACGGCGATGCGCATGCGCAAGAAAATCGCCCTGAACAAGGCCCGGCGGGCGAGACAGGAGACGGCATGATCGACCTGATACCGATGGCGCTGTGGGTGTTCTCGCTGGTCTGGTCGCTTGCCGTATGCGTGATCTGTCTGATTCGGGGCCGCTTCCTCTCCGCCGACAAACATCCGCAGGTCGAGCCGGTACGCTGGAACGTGATCTATGCGCAGGTGTGTTCCGTGGTGCTGTGCGCCGTGCCGTTCCTGGCGCTGATCCTGCTGCAGCATGACATCGGTGCCGGCATGCTGGACTGGTATGACCGATGGCAGATCGCCGGCGCGGCGATCGCGGTCGTTCCGGTCGCTGTCGAATGGGTGCTGATGTTCCTGCAATCCAAACGTGCCGAACGCACCCAGATCGATCGTGTATTGAGCCGCAAACGCTGAGAGGCCGGCATTGGACGTCCGGCATTGCGGTTGCCGTATGCCGGTCTTGCGTGTCTTGTGTGTCTTGCGCGGTGGCATGCCGCACCATGATGGTCTAAGATGTCGGCTATGGGTAACAGGACGGTGATTCGGGTCGTTTTCGACGATGACATCGAGGCGGCGAAGTTTCTTCAGGCGTGTTACCGCAAGGGATTGGATGCATCCCGCGAGGACCCTCGCCCTATGGGCGTGGTCAAGCGCAACGGCCCCGAACTGGCGGCATGGTTGCAGGCGCATGCGGGGTGGCATGTGATATTGGAGTCGGCCAACAGACGTGCGGCGTGGTCTGCCGCGTGGAAGATCAAGCACGGCGAACGGCGCGGATTCGAAAGCCTCATGTATGATGCGCGCACGCTGAGCCGTAACGGCAAATGGCTGGTCGAGGCGAAATACAAGGGGAGGCCGGATGCGGGGCAAGGCAAGGACGCCGGAATGGACCCGCTGTTCTAGCTCGATTCGTTTTCCGGCCGATTATGATGCCGGGACGATGGTCGTCGCTGTGCAGAGTGCCCTGTCACGGGGCGCTCTGGCATGAAATCATCGAGAACGGTGCATCATGAGGAATCGTTTGACGGACGCCTCTGCGGCCGCGTAGTCGATGGCGTCCTCGTAATGCGTCTTCGCCCAAGTGTGCAATGCGAAGATGGGGTTGAGCGCGCTGACGCCGATCCGGGTCAGGGTGTATCGCGTCTCGTTCAACGAACGGTCGTTGGTGAGATCCGATACCAGGCCGGCCTGCTGCAACTGGTACAGCGTGGACATCAGAGTGGATTCCGACAGATTATGCAAACGTTGTCTTAATTCGTCAAAAAGAAGTTCCTTGCCGTGAAGCATCTCAATGACCTGAATGGAATTGCGATTTAACATAATGTCAATCAAATCAAAGCAAGGATGGTCTTTCCCGGGCTTGCTGCTGGTCGTGGACATACGTTGTCTCCTTGCCGATACCTTTATGACAATGTTGTCATAACGTGAGAGCATACCGGGTATTCTCTACAAAGCGCAAGAGTTTGTCATACTCCTGCGTGTTGCATGCGTCGCAGACTCTCGAGATGCAGCTCCCACGGACTCGACGGTTATGGCCGTACGCGCGGCATCCGAATGAAGGAGGGAACCCGCCGATGCCTCCGTGCGGTGTAGGAAATCAATCGGAGGTCGTCTGCCGTGCATCGCCCTTATTCGATGCGCGCAGTTCCGGCAGCATCACGACGAACAGGACGACCGCCAGCGCCGCGGTCAGCAGATCGGCGAGCGCCTGTGCGGCGATCACACCGGAGTAGCCGGCGATACGCGAGCCGACGAACAGCGTGGCGGCCAGGATCACGCCCTGCCGGCTGATCGACAGCACGAACGCGCCGAACGCCTTGCCAGCCGACTGGAACGTGCAGGTCGTAACCATCACCACGGTCACGAACACGAGGCTGAGCAACTGGACGCGCAGCATGCCCGCGCCGAGCGCGACGATCGTCTCGTCGGCGATGAAGAACCGCATGAACATACGGTCCGCGAGGCTGAGCAGAACGGTCATGGCAAGCGCGAACAGGCACAGGAACACGTAGGAGAACCGTATGATCGCGCGCAGCCGCGGCATGTTGCGCGCCCCGTAATTGTATCCGATGAGCGGCTGCGCGCCGAACGCGAATCCGGCGAAGATCAGCACGGCGATCATGATGATCTTCAGAGCGATGCCCATCGCGGCGACCGCATCCGTGCCATAGGGCAGCAGGAACAGGTTGATCATGACGATGCCGATGCTTTGCGTGAGATTCGTGATGGCCGCGGGGATGCCTATGGCGAAGATGTCGCGTACTTCGTTCGCGGCGATGCGCAGCCTGTGCGCGACATGGTCGATGATGAGCCGCGGGTCGATCGACAGGTTCGGGCTGCGACGCAGCAGGAACCAGACGAAATACAGGTCGGTGCAGATGTTCGCGATCACGGTCGCGCCGGCCGATCCCGCCGCACCCCAGCCGAACACGTGGATGAACAGCGGATTGAGCACGATATTGACTGCGGTGCCGGCCATCGATCCGATCATGGATTGCACCGCGTGGCCTTCGGTGCGCAGCAGGTTGACCGGCGTCATGGACACGATGATGAACGGCGAGCCGACGATGATGAGCGTATAGAAGTCGGATGCGTGCCGCCACGTGTCGGCTGTCGCGCCGAGCAGAGTGAGCATGGGATCGCGAAAGACGAGACCGAGCATGAGAATGATGATGCCGGTGGCGATGGCGGCATAGAAGCAGAACACGCTCAGCCGTTTGCCGTCCGCATACCGGCGCTGGCCGAACAGGCGGGAGATGACCGAACTGCCGCCGAGACCGAAGATGTCGCCGAGCGCGATCATCACCGTGAACACGGGCGCGGTCAGGGATACGCCGGCGACCATGCTCGTGTCTCCGGTATGCGCGATGAAATACGTATCGATGAGGTTGTACACGAGCGTGACCAGCATGCCGAGCACCACCGGCATCGCCAACGAAAAATACGCCTTCGGCACCGGGGCCTTCTCGAACAGTTCGCCATCCATGCGTATCGTCGTCCTTCCTTCGCTCGTGCGCCCGCCGGCTATTGCGGCGCGATGTCACGGGCATCATAGCCGCCACAGTGCGGACAAACGACACGCCGGAACACTTGAGGAAGCGACGTAGGGGCGATCGGCGGTAAGGTCGACGATAGCCGATGCCCGACGGCAAGGAGACTTGCATATGAACGACAAGTACGAACGGATCACACGTTTCGCGGCCGAACATGCGGATCGCGCGCGGATCATCGAACATGGGACGGCGATCGTGGATCTTGCATCGGCGGCGACCGTGTTCGACGTGAACCGTGCGGCGGCGACGTACGTCGTGGAGGCGAAGGAGGGCGTGTTCGCGGTAGCCGCACTGGCATCCGGTCATCTTCGCTGGCGTGCGCTCGGTCGCGCGCTGGGATTGCGGCAACTGCACCTTGCATCGCCCGATCTGGTGAAGGAACGCACCGGCTACGGTGTCGGCACGGTCGGACCGCTGTTCCTCGGCATTCCCATGTACATGGACCGCCGGCTGCTCGCGCACGACATGGTCTACTGCGGCACCGAGGACGCACATCACACGCTCGCCATCGATCCGCGGCTCATCGCCGAACACAACGACATCGCCAGCTGGTTCGACGGCGGCGGATTCGCACAACAGTCATAGGCCGCTGAACGGCCTCCGATACTCCGGTCTGCTGGCTCAAATCAGCACGCCGTCGCAGTGATCGATCTCATGCTGGATGATCTGCGCGGTGAATCCCTCGAACGTGGCGGTGACCTCGCGGAACCGGCGCGTGCAATACGTGACGGAGATCCGCTTGTACCGGACGGTCGGACGCATGCCGCTCAGCGACAGGCATCCTTCCTCGGTCTCGTATTCGCCGGAGCGCTCGACGATGCGCGGATTGAACATGGTCATGTTCCGCCCGGTCGCCTCGTCCGCGAACACGATGATCCGCTTGGACACGCCTATCATGTTCGCAGCCATGCCAACGCACGAATCGGCATGCGCGACCAACGTGTCCGCCAAGTCGACCGCCACACTCAGATCGGCTTCGTCCGCCGGTTCGGACGGCCGGCTCAGGAATCGTTCGTCGGTCATGATCGGCTGCTGCATGGTCGTTCCTTTCCGCTGATGCGACGCGTTGTCTGTAAGCTGCATGGTACCAGCCATCATTACCCGACTATCCGAGGCGGCTCCCATGAACGACGAAACCATCACCTTGCGCGCGCTGAGACGCGACGACTACCCCGTCATCGTCGACATGCTGCACCGCATGTGGTATGACAATCCCGGCATGAGTCCGTCATGCGCCCGCCGCCTCGCCATGATCGACCTGCACCACAGTCTGGATTGTTCGGATGACGCCGTCGTCGCGCAACGCAACGGCACGGTGGCCGGCATCATCACGACGCGTATCGACAAACGCAAGAATCCATCCGGAACCGGCCAACAATACATGCCACGCACAGCGGGCGATGCGGACGAGTCGCGTTCGCAAGCGCCACGTCACGTGCATCGGTCACGATGGCATCGTCTGCGCGTCATCGGTTCGGCGATGCCGTTGCTGCTGTCCGTTGAAGGACGACGCGGATTGCATGAGATGCTGTCGCTGTCTCGCATTGACGCGCGACTGATGCGCGGGTTGCGCTCGCGGTTCGACGCGGAGGTGACGCTGCTGCTGGTCGATGATGCCGCACGCGGGCACGGTGTGGGCCGCGTATTGTTCGATCATACGATGAGCCGGTTCCGGGATGCCGGCGTAGACCGGTACTTCCTGTTTACCGATACGAGTTGCAACATCGGCTTCTACGAGCATCAGGGTCTGGCTCGGTTGCGTGAACGGCAGACGGCCCTGCGCAGCGGAGCTACGGAAACGTTCTACCTCTACGAAGGCCGGTCGTAGACTTTAATATTCCCCGACCGGCTTCGAATGATACAGACGGCTACTGCGGTTCTGTCGAGACGCGTATCGAAATGTGCGCATGACGTGGTGAGTCGGTCGTGGGACTCTCCTACACCGGTCACCGCCGACCTTAGAGTTCGGTTTGCTCCCATCGCGCGGGCAAGGGAATGTTTCTCGTCGAAGTAATGCAGGCGAGCAGCAGGCCGATGGCCGCACATGCGACGGCGAGCAGCATGACCGCGCGGAAACCGAGCCCGGGCGCTTGCAGCAGCCAGCCGACCAGTGCGGGAGTCAATGCTCCGGGAACGCCGATCGTGGTTTCGAACACGGTGGACACCCTGCCCTGCATATGGTCCGGGGTGCGTCCGTAGATGAAGCCGAGTTCGCCGGCGTTCAACGCTGGGAACAGCAGGGATGCGACGCTCATGCACGCGACGATCGCCCCATACGAGTCGGTGAACAGCAGCGGGACCATCGCAAGCGTGAACACGGCGAAGGTGAGGATGATGAGTCTGCCGGTCGGGATGTGGTCGACCAGCCAGCCGGCGGTCAGCGAACCGATCAGGGCCGCGATGCCGGTGGCCGTGCCCACCAGGCCGATGAGGGCCGCATCCGTGCCTTGTGCGGCGAGCATGATCTGCACGCCGATGATGCTCCCGTAGCAGGCGATGTTGATGACCGCGCCCTGGATGATGGCGGCGAGGATCGTCCGTCTGGTCAGCGTCCATTGCCAGCCTTCGACGAACTGGGTGAGGAACGACGGGGCGGTTGGCTGTTCGTCGCCTTGCTGGTTTGCTGATGACGCATCCTTCGGTTCGGGTGTGGGTGACGTTTTCTTCGGCAGCATCAGCGCGGTGAGCGCGGCGGCCAGATACAGTACGGTGGAGGCGAGGAACGGGAGCCAGCCGGCGAGCCGGTACAGCAGTCCGCCGATCGCGCCGCCGGACAGTTCGACGCAGGATTCGCGCGCCTCGCGTATCGCCTGCGCTTTGGCGAAGCGTTCCATCGGCACGATCGACTTGAGCATCGCGTCGTTGGACGGTCCCAACAGGCCGTTCATCACGGCGAACAGGACGACGAACAACGCGAACATCATCGTGCTCATCATGTCGGCGGCAAGCAGGACGGTCGTCGCAAGGGACAGGACCATGCCGACGAGTCCGAGCAGGATCATCAGCCGTCTGCGATCGTGTCGGTCGGCGATCGCGCCGCCGACGGACATCAATACGAGTCCTATGGCCGATTCGACGGTGACCAGCAGGCCGGAGACGAACGGGGAACCGGACAGGGCAAGGCCGATCAACGGTATGGCGAACGTGCGCAGACTGACCGCGAACACGTCGCTCGTGTCGGAGATGAACCAGTTGCGATACGCGGCCAGGCTCCACAGCGAGCGAGGGTTGCGTGCAGAGTCGGGGATGGCTTGGTTGGGTGAATGGGTATCGGTGTTCATGGTGGAACTCGTTTCATGACGGCCATGAACGGCATACGAACAGCCGAATATGGCAGTCGCGGATTCCGTTCAGGGGATACGTTCGGGAATCAGGCATAACGACATATCGCGCGAGCCTGAACCGGCCCGCGGCGATAGGGAAGAGACGGGAAAACAAGCCGTCAATCCGCTTAGTCGTATGCGAAGGATTCTAGAACGACGTACATGCAAGTGTCTCCTATGACCGATGATGACAAATACCGCTTCAGGATCGTCTGATCGATATATCCCGCAGCGATTGATATAACCATGATAAACCATGATGGGAGCGGACACGACGTTTCGGGATGTTCATGTCGACGATGGTTGACATCGCGTGGCCCGTGTTCCTTCGTCTCGTGGCATATCGGCGGCAAGATGTCCGCGTGCCAATCAGTCGCATGGCAATATTGCCGATGATCGTCATCGACTGGCCGGATTGCTGCCGGCGGAATCTTATAACGCCGCGAATGATGTTCTTGCCGTGCCGCGGCGGCTTGCCGGAGTGTGATCGTGCCGTTCAAAACCGATATGCGGCATCAACGGTGATTGGCCGTCGTCTCGAAGAGATGGACTTCGCCGACATTCAGTAGTTGATCATTTCGAGTTCCGTTCCCATGTCTTCAGTCTGGGTGCGTCCGGTCTCGTGGAAGCCGATATGCCGGTAGAAGCCCTGCGCGTTGGCGTTGAACCCGGCGACCCAAAGCACAAGACGATCATTGCCGATGGCCTGCTTACCCGCTTCGACCAGCATGCGTCCGACGCCGTGCCGATGCTTGTCGGCCAACACATACAGCGAGGCCAGTTCCGCCGCTTCGGGACGGTCGATCGGTGGGCGCGGCGTGCGCAGCAGTTCCGCGAATCCGATCACATGATCGTCGTCGAGCGCCACCAACGTGACCTGATTGGGATCCTTGGCATGGGCTTCGGTGAGTTTCAGCGCGAACTGCGGGGTGATGGCGTCCACGATCTCCTGCGGGATATGCCCCTGGCTGAGCTCCCGCCACGTGCGCGACTGCACTTGAGCCTTCTCCTCGAACCATCGCGGTTCGATCGGAGCGATACGAATCGTCATGTCATGCTTCCTTCCCGATGTCCTATGCCATGCTAGAGCCGTTCTGTGACCTTGAACTGTTCGAGTACGACGAGCGTGTCGTCGTTAATGGGGACATCGGGTCAGTGTCGTATCGTCACTCATCGCGCATTGTTCCTTCACTCGTGTCGATGCGCGTGTAGTATTCCCGCTCGTCCTCATGGTCGATGCGCGCGCCGCAATGTTGCTGCACGGTAAGGCTTGCCGGATTGGTTTTGTGCACGCTCAGATACGCTTCCTGGATGCCGAGTTCTCGTGCCTTGGCGAGAATGAGTTTCAGCCCGGCGGTCGCGTAGCCGCGGCCACGGTATTCGCGGGCGATGCCGTAGCCGATGTGGCCCGGCCCGTTGCGCAGGAAGTCGGTGAGCCGGTGGCGCAGGTTGAAGATGCCCACGTACTTGCCTTCGTCGTTGACGAGGATGTATTTGGTGGCCGGCACCCAGCCGTCCGGCAATCCGATGCCCAGCGACTCGTCGTGCAGGCCTTCCACGTATGCGGCGAACTGTTCATGGTCCATGCCGGCCGCGGGGTTCTCGAATCCCGTCTCCTCCGCCGGGAACTTCGCGAACAGGTCGAACGCGCGCTCCGGGCCCGCCAGCCATGTCTCGATCAACTGCATAGTCGCCTCCCTTGTTACGCTGCGGATCACATTACCCTCGGTCGGTTGGATCGCCGTGTTCTTGCACCCTGCTGTCGTCTAAAGATGACGGATTCCGCTTCGATTGGCATGAATCCCGGATAGGCGGTCATCATGGAATCCGTCCGGCATGGTGCCGGTCCGCGGAGTCCTGTGGTGGTTTGTCACGAATCCGTATCCGAATGGTCACGATGGCCGGTCGCGTCAGCGTCGAACGACGGTCATCGTACTTGCGTTGGTGATGCTGTACGGCGTGTTGGGCATTATACTGACCCCTCCGGGGTCGACTCCGGACGTGTGGGCGCACGTGTACCGTGTGGACGCGATGCTCAACGGCGACGTGATCGCCCGCCCGGTGCGCGCGGCGTCCGACTACCATCCCGACGCGGAACACAACACGGGCGGCTGGGTCGATGATGACGTGGTCGCGTTCTCGCTGGCCAACGATCGCCATTACGTATCAGGTTTGGTCGATGCCTCGTCCGTCACCGTCCGCGGCGGGCGTCGCAGCGAGGTGCCGTTCGACAATACCGCCGTGTACCCGCCGATCGCGTACCTGCCGCAGTTGGCCGCCTTCGCCGCCGGACGGCTGTTGCGATTGGATGCTGCATGGCGGTTCTATCTCGCCGAAGTGTTCCAGTTAGCCGTCTATCTCGTGGCGGTGTGGATCGGTTTGCATTTGTTGGCCGGGGTTTCGTCTCGTTGGTTTCGACTGTTGGCCGGGTTGTTGGCCGTGTGTCTGGCGGTGCCGGATTCGTTCATGTTCTCTCCCGACTCGACGGTGGTCGCACTGTCGCTGCCATTGGCCTGCATGCTGGTCCGATGTCTGCAAGCCGCTCGGCTCAGTGGCGGCGGCTGCGTGCTGCTGGCCGGTGTGACCTGGGTACTGGCGTTGTCGAAGTTCGCGTATGCGCCGTGCCTGCTCATGACGTTGCTGCCGATGGTCGTCCGCCGTCGTATGCCGGTGCGTTCACGGCTTATCCTCGTCACCGGATGCGTGTTGCCGGTTATGTTGTTGCTGACATGGTTGAAAATCGGAACCGGATTCGCCACGAACCCGTAACGTGTCCCGTACGACGCGGTACAGCAGAGGCAACGGGAACTGCTGGCCGCCCCGCATATGTTCCTGCCGCGAATGGTCTACAGCATCATCCACCTGCAGGGCTGGTCATGGTGGGAGCCACCACTGCTGTTCCTGTTCTGGACGCTTACCGTTGCGGCCCTGATGCTGACCGTCATCGCCTGGAGACGCGATCGGCAACGTCTGCTGTTCTGGCTGATGTCGTGGACGGCGATCACGGGCTGCGTGACGCTGGTGTACGTAGCAATATGGACGCAGTTCACACTGACCGGACAAGCCGGCGTCGTCGGCATCAACAGCCGATACTTCCTGCCTTTGGTGCCGCCACTGGCCATGCAGTGTGCCGACGCGTTACACGCAATCAGAAGAAATCTCACGCGGTAGTACGGTCGCGCGATGGGCCGGTCCCGTTATCGGCGCAAGAAATCCTTCATCTCCGCATTGGTGAAGTGTTCGATCATTGTGCGCCAGACCGCTTCGACCAGATCCGGGTCGGCATGGGATGTCTCCGCTAATCCGCGCACCTTGGCAATGACCGCGTTTACACGAGCCGACGCCTTGACGCCGTCCGCGCTCTTCTTGAACTGCGCGGCCTGCGCCACATAGGCTCCGCGCTCGGCTATCAGATCAACCAGTCGGGCGTCGATGCGGTCGATATTGGCGCGTACCTCATCAAGGCTTTCGCAAGTATGTATCGGTTCCATCAGTACCGCTCCTCAAATGTCATGGTATGTGTAACTACGCGTGTGCAATCAGTTTTTCGGTTTGACTGTCGGATTGCCGACCTCGTTCTCGTCCAGGCCGACGGCGGTGAGAAAGCCGCCTTTCAGATCGTTGCCGTCCATCTGCCAGCGACGATCGTTGATCATGACGGTTGGCGTGGAGAAGCCGTTCTTACCCGGCGCATAGAGTTCCGATCGCAGAATCGTGTAGTCGTCCGCCGCCTTCAGCCACGCACGATACCGGTATCGTGCGTCGAACGCTGCATCCGCCGTTGTCTTGTCCACGCCGGCGTCGAGCGCCTGCTGTTTGAGCTGGTCGTCGGTCACGCTGTGATATTCGCTGAGTTCGCCGGGCTGGAAGTCCTCGCGGTAGATGTTCATCAGATATCCGAGCAGATGGTCGGGGTTCGGATCCTGCTGCGCGATCGTGACGGCCGCGTTGAACGCGCGGGTCGAATACTCGTCGCTGCTTTTGTAATCCTGGAACGTCATGAAATGCAGGTCGAGATTGATCTGCCCCGCGTCCAGCATGCTCTTGATCGTCGGATCGAGCGTACGGCTCACCAATGCGCAACCCGGGCACAACGGTTCCAGATACATGCCGACGGTCGGCACGCCGTTGATCCTGCTGCCGTACCCGTTTTTGGAGATCAAGATGCCGCCTTGATCGTCCGCGAGCGACGGCTTGACCTTGACCTTACGCAAGGCGTCATGTGCGGCCTGTTCCGATTGCGGGGTGTCCTCCGTCGCGGAGCGATTGACCGACATGCTGCGATACAACGCAACACCGCACACGACCAGCAGAACGGCGATGATCGCGACAGTCAGCATTCCGATGATGGTCTGCTGACGACGCTCCGCCGCCGAAACCGTCATGTCGTTTCGAGAATCCTGCCGTTGCGTATTACTGCGTTTCACCCCTCCATGATGATTGCTCATGCGGGATCGCGCCAATCGAAAGGATATTTGTCAACCAAAGACGACATGAGGTTTTGGCGGTCGTCTACCGGCAAAGAAAACGAACAGCCATACGATCACGCCAACATCACGGCAAAAATATCCGCAGTCGTCGCGCGTATCGTCTCCGGGCGCAAGAAATTCGGGGAACGATGCCGATCGTCCCGAATTTCTTGCGGTGAACGTTGGTCAGTGCAAGGATTTCGGGACGACTGGGCTGATTGCCCGAATTTCTTGCGTCCGAATACAGAAGGGGCTGATCATCGGTTATTGTCCGTCCGATCTCGATATTTCTTGCGTCCGAGCGCGGAAGGGGATCATTGGAGGTCGTCGGACGACGGATGATCGTTATTCCATGACGGTTCACTTATTCGATGGTGACGGCAAGGTTGCGTGCAGTATCCAGGTGCCGTCTTCGGCAGAGGTATTGATCGAGCCGCCGAGGGATGTAAACCGGGTGCGGTGCAATGTCAGTCCTTTGCCGGAGTGCGGTTTGTCCGGCAGGAGGGAATGTTTGGCGATGTCGTTGACCTGATCGACGGACAGGCCGTCACGGTTGCGGCGCACGACCACACGGTATTCGCCGGACGGGTCGCCGTGCACCGCGATGTTGGTGTACAGCTCGCGCAGCAGATCGATCAGTTCGCGAGTGACATCGTCCGCATCCGTCGGCTTGTCCGTGGACAGATTGTCGATCATCGTCGAGTCGCCGGCGAAACCGAGCTGCGCAAGATACCGATTGCCCTGTTCCAGCACGTCGCGAACGTGTTCGGGGAACGATGTGCAAGACGAAGACGTTGCAGCTGAACTTCCGGTTTCGGCATTGCCGTCATCGCCAGTACGTTGAGAGCCACCGATACCATCCCCTTGAGAAACGACTCCGTGACCGTCCCCGGTGGAATCATGATTCTCTCCGCTATCAGTGCTGTCATTGTTCCCGTCGAGCATGTTGATGACCGTGCGTACCTCGCCGAGTGTGTCGATCGTGCGCCGGTACAGGTCATCGAACAACGCCGCGTGTTGCTCATCGTTCGCCGAACGTGAGCGTTCGTAATCCAATCGCATGGCCATGTACGCGAGGTCGCTTGTCACCGCGTCGTGAATCCGGCTTGCGACCCGCGCGTCGCGACGCATGGCCTCCAGACGGTCGCGCTCCCGCTCGTAACGCAACCGATCCTGTTCCGCCTGCACGGCCACAGCCCTCCACGACATCGCGCGGCCGAACGCATACACGACGAAGAACGACACCAGCAGTATCACGTAATCGCCGAACGGGATGCCGGCGCGGGCCGCGACCATCCAACGCACCGCGGCGATCAACGGCGGCATCAACCACCACCATCGCGACCTGCCATACCGCCCAACCGCCGCCAATGCGACCCACATGCCGTAGAACAGGCTCGCACCGCTCATATCCGGCAGGAACGCACACGCCACATACGTGACAGCGATCGCCACACTCATCGGCAACGGATAGAACGGCAACACCAGCAGACACAGGATATGCACGACCGTCAACACCGTGGTCGCCACGAACTGCGCCGGATACTCGAACATCTCCAGCACCGTCAACCCGGCGGACAACAATACGACGCACCACATGACCGGCCCCACACCGGCGGCACGAACACGCTCACCGATACGAGCGCTAGAGCGTCTGATCAGTCCTGCAACATCAGCCATTCAGCCACCGCCTGTGTCCGGTTCCGCGCACCCAACTTCCTCGCCGCGCGCATCACATACGTCTTCACCGACGACTCGCCAACGCCAAGCAGCTCGCCGATCTCACGCGAACTCCTGCCCTGCGCGCACAAGCGCATGACCTCACGCTCACGATCCGTCAACGATGCTGCCGCCGCAGCTACATTTGCCGGACGCGCAGCGGAACCGTCATCAGCATCGGAATCGTCACGTTTCGCAAGCAGCGCATGCGACTGCGCGGCAGTCAAATCAGACACATACCGGGTGCGCGGCGTGCGCCCGTTGACCAGCGCGACCGCCGCATCACAGATGTCCGCCACCTGCGCCTTGTCCATCACGCACTGGGTGCCCGCGGCCAGCGCATCGGCCGCGTAATACTCCAACGAGAACGACGTGACGCCGATCAACACGACATCGGCCGTCGCCGCGCGAATTTGTCGGCACACTTCGACGCCGCTCAATCCTTCCAGCGACATGTCCACCAGCAGCACATCCGGACGCGATTCGGCCGATAGGCAACGGGCGACTGCATCCCGGCCGCGACGGCACGCCCACGTCACGTCGACCTCGGGGAGATCACGACGGACCAGCAACGTCAGCATCTTCACCGTCAGCTGATCGTTGTCCACCACGGCAAGGCTGAAACGTCTGCTGTCGTACATATGCCACTCCTCGAAACAATTCGGTCACCGGACATCATATCGTCAGTGACGTCCGCAGGTGCCAGCCGCGGGGGCAGACTGGACCGCGCGCCGGATCGTCGCCGCCGTTCATGACAAGAACTCCGATGAGCAACGCGCTGCGACCGTAACGGATATTCCATCGCATCATCCGAGTGGAACGTCACCTCCGATCTTCCCCTATAATCGCAGCGCGTATGGCGTCCGACAGCTCATAGCGCACAGGCCGTTGTCCCGTGGCGATGAGGGTTCCGTCTTCGGTGAGAACATCCAGCGCATGATTGGTTCTGTCTCGTCCCAATCCCGTCGATTCGCGCAACCGCGGTCGGGTGATGCTGCGGGAAGCAACCCCGAACAATTCCTCTTGAATGAGCATGGCCACGATGTTCGCCGCATCGTCGTCCCAATCCCGTGCCGAACGCAGTCGGTCAAGTTCTGTGAGAGACCGCATAAGCATGGATCGTCTGGTCGACAGCTCGTCGATGAGACGATTCTGCGCTTTTGCGATGAATTGCAGCATTCGATAGGTAAACAGGCTGGCGTCTCGACGGTTCAACGGGTGCTGCGCATCTTCAAACGCCTTATAATATCGGTCTTTGCCTTCGCAAATGACAGGACTGAGACTCATGGCGGTGGGTGCGCTCAAATGCTGGCGAAGCTGGAGGGCGAAGAGGAACCGTCCGGTGCGGCCGTTGCCGTCGTAGAACGGGTGGATGTACTCGAACGCGAAATGGCACATGGCGGCACGGATCAGCGGCGGCACATCCCGGTTGCGGGTGAGCGCGAGCCATTGGGTGAGCGCGACCTTGATCTCGGATTCCGGGGTGATGCCGGTGTGGATGCGTCGCGCGGTCGCGGGTTCGTCGATGTACACGGGATCGTTGCGGAACAGGTCGCCGTCCGGCTTGTCGTTGTCGTCGAGTTCCCCGGCGACGACCTTGTCGTAGATGCCGCGGATGTCCTCGAGTGTTTCCGGCGGCGCGTAGCGTGCGGGATCGTCGTCGCTGAGCGCGAGGAACAGGCGGGCGAACTCACTAAACCGGGCGTGGCTGCCATGCTTGATCGCGGCTTCCAATGCCAGGCCAATCTCCTTGTGCGTGGATCGCACGCCCTCGATGTCATTGGTGCTTTTCATCTCTTCGCCGATAAGGTCATACAGATATGCGCGGCGTGCGAGCGTCGGCAATGAGTCCCACAAGGCGGTGACGTTGTTGTCCTGTTCGCGAATCGCATCGGCGCATGTGGCGAGTTCGCGGAAGTTAACGACGAAAACCTCGTACCCGCGCAGCACGATGCCGGAACGGAATGTACTCCATCCATCAAGGCGGCGCGAGTATTCTTCATCGGCGATTTCCTCTAGTTTCTTCGTGGACCGGCTCATATGCGCGGTCTGTCTGACGCTCCTGTAGTCCATTTCGTATATGCCGCTTTCCAGTTGGGCGACCGTTACACAGTCCGCAACCATATTTCTATAGGTTGTTTTCGACAATATCAACCTATAGATAGGTTATATTGTGGTATCTATCAGTGGATAAGGGCCGTGCCGACACTTATTCACGAGATGACCGGGCCTTGGTGGGGGAGTGTCTGCCATGAGCGTAACGGGCCTAACGGATGACTTCGCGCTTCGCCGTCCAATCGTCGGCGGTGATGATGCGGAGGGTCTCGTCGTGGTATTCGTTGATCAGCGGGAAATGGTTGTGCTTTGATTCGCCGGCGACTCGCATGCCGCATTTCTCCATCACGCGACCGGACTGCGTGTTGTCCGTGTAATGGGCGCCCCACACGGCGTCCACATGCAGCGTGTCGAACGCGTAGGCGAGCACGGCATGCAACGCTTCGGGCATGTATCCTTTGCCCCAGAACGGGCGGCCGATCCAGTAGCCGAGTTCCAAGGCGTTATCGCCGACGTATCGGGAGTAGCGTTCGTCAAGCGCGCAGTCCGACGCATCAGTGTCCATGCCGATATGACGAAGAGGCTTCAACTCGATGCAGCCGACAGGTTCGTCGGTGCCAACGTTCGCCGTCGAGCCGCCCCGAATGGTGATGGCCCAGTTGTGCTCAACCGGGGAGAACACGTCACGGATGACGTTCATGCTCTCTTCGGCATCCTGATGCGGCGGCCAGCCGCACAACAGTCCAATTTGCGAGTCCGAAGCGTACCGGAACAGGGAATCAGCCTCAGCGATATCGCCGATCTTCCACGGGCGCAGCAGCAGGCGTTCGGTTTCGATGATCTCGCTCATTGGGTCTCCCGGTTGATTGGCGTGTACGGATCTTATCGCCAACGTTATCTCATTGTGGTCATCGAACGAGGAACGGCTCCGTTTTCACGCGCGGAGGAGTCGTCGGAACCGGACACATCGTTCTTGCGGATGATACGCGCGCTCATTCCTTTGCCCGATGGAGAACCCCCGCGAATCAAGGGAGTATGGAGCCGTAACGTTCGCCGCGAGGTTGCGGCGGGAAGGGGAAGCGTCATGAACAGGCTGTTGAAGGTGGCCGTCTGTGTGTTGACGGTGGTGTTGGTTTCGTTGGCCGGTTTGATGTCGGTGTTCGTGTTGGGTGATAGGTATTTCGCGGCGATGCGCGAGTATCCGAAACAGGGGCGCTTGTTGTCGTCGTCCGACGTGCCGCAGGACCGGTCCGACCAAACCCTGAGCGTGCTGCTGGGCGCAGTCGGCACTGATGTGCTCCTTGCCGACGAGCCGACCGGGGCGCTCGACCACACGCTCGCCCAGCACGTCTTCGACGAGATGCTCGCCCTGCAGCACGAATACGGCAAGACGCTGATCGTCGTGACCCACGACACCGGCATCGCGCAGCAATGCGACCGGGTGCTGGAACTGCGCCACGCGGCATGACAGGGAGGCTGTAATGCGAGGCAGGACCATTCAGCTTGCGGTGCTGGTGGCGGTGCTGGTCGCCGCCGTCGGTTCGTTCGTGATGCTCAGCGGGTTGGATGCCGTGGCGCCGTTGGGCGTGCGGGGCACGGTGCAGGTGTCGGGGTCGACGCCGTCCGCGCCCAGTTCGTCGACCATCGCGGGAGTCGAACGGACGGCTGGTGATACGGGTGCCGACATCGTCAAATTGGTGGAGGACATCAGGGACCCGGGCGGGGCCCGCACGCTGTATGTGGCCGTCGGGGACGGGTCGGGGGAGCCGGCCCGTTGGCTGGCCGACGGGTATCCGGGGTTCACGCGTTCGATGAACACGACGGTATTATCATTCTCCCGGCTTTCGGGGCAGGACCCGCGCGGCAGCTACTACGTGTACGGTGATCCGGCCGCGACCCGGGCGTTCGCCGAGCGGTTCCACACGGACGGGTACGAGGTGGATGTCAAGACCGACTACACGGTCTCGTACGCTCAGTGGCTGAGCAACCAGCCGCTGGGGGTGAGCTTCGCGGTGACGGTCCTGCTGTGCGCGATGCTGGCGGGCATGTTCGCGTTGATGAACGTCAAAGGGTATGCCGTGCAGCGTCTGCAGGGCAACTCCGGCTGGAGCGTCATCGCGCGTGACGTCCATGCCAACATTCGCCAGGCCCTGGCCGCGACCCTGGTTGTGTTGCTGGGGTTCATGGGATTCCTGGCCCTGTACAACCATGCGTCGCATATGGGCATGGCGCTGGCGTTGGCGGCCGGCGTGTTCGCCGTGTTCCTCATGGTGATCGTCGTGGCGTATCTCATCGGGTTTATGGTGGCGTCCCGTTCGCCGCTGCTGGCATCGCTCAAGGGGCGACTGTCGGCGCGTTTGGCGTCCGGGCTGGTCTACTGCGTGCGCGTGCCCGCCGTGATCCTGGCCGTCTGGGCGGTCATCTACGCGGGAATGGCCGCGGGCCAGGCCCTGGACCAGGCCGAAGCGCAACGGGCGTGGGCCACGGCGGGCCAAGCCAGCGCCATCAGGCTCAACCCCCGGCTCTCCTCGGATGAGCAGGACCGGTATGCGGCCGCGACGGGCCGATGGCTGATCTCTCAGGAACGACAGGGCCGTATGATCCTCGCCGAGGAGGGATACACGCTGGAACAGCTTTCCGCCGTTACAAGCCAGACGGGCTCGCCCGCGGACGGCGCGTCCGCCTTGTCCGGGGACGTGCTGGTGGTGAATTCGAACTATCTGCACGCGCAGACGGTGCAGGACGCCTCGGGCCGGCGGATCACACGAGTGCCGGACCATGGGTTGCTGGTGGTGATACCCGCCTCGAAACAGGATCAACGCGAGAGGATCGAGAACGTCGTACGGGCGTTCATCGGCTCGCAGAACCAGATGCATGGCGTCGCGACGCCCCGGATCACCGTGTTAACAGGGAAGTCCGGCCAGTCCCTGTTCGGCTACGGACAGCAGAACATGCCGAACCAGAAGACCCTGTTCCATGACGCGGTGCTCGTCGGCGTGGATTCCGACACCGGAATATTCTCGCCCGACGACTACACGGCCTACGCCTCCGCGGGCAACGCCATGCTCACCGACCCGGACCAGGCGCTCGTCTCGCTGCGCGAGGCCGGACTGCAGCCGTTCATCTACGCCGTGAGCAGCGTCAGCGCGAAAGCGGCCGCGGACTTCGCGAAACTCCAAACGAACCTGCGCATCCACCTGATGAACGTGCTCGTCGCCATCGCCATCCTCATCGCCTCAGCCATCGCCGCCGCCCAGACGCATGTGCGCGGCGGCGCCCAACGCATCTTCGCCCGCTACGTGCACGGCTGGAGCTTCCCGGCCACCCACCAGCTCGCGATCACCGCGGAAACCATGCTGGCCCTCGCCCCGATCCTCTTCTCAACCTACCAGATCATCCAAAGCGGACTGCGCGCCGGAACCCCTATGGGCGCCCGGAGCGTCGCCGACATCTACCTGCTGGGCGGCTGGCAGCCCGCGTTCATCGCCGCCGTCACCATCGTGAACATGCTCGTCTACCTGCTGGCGACCGCACGCTACGAGCGCATCCTCGCCGCCAACCACTCCAGAGAGGAATAAACCATGCACGACCACCACTGCCTGCCCGGCGCCCCCATCATCGCCACCGGACTCGGGAAGACCTTCGGGAAACGAACCCTGTGGCACGATCTCACGTTCCGCATCGAACCGGGACAGATGATCGCATTGACCGGACCGTCCGGCTCGGGCAAATCGACGTTGCTGAACATCATCGGCCTGCTCGACCACGCCACCGCCGGAACCCTGGAATGCGGCCCAGACGACCTGACGGCCATGAACCCGCGCCATGCCAGACTGTTCCGCAAACGCATCCTGGGCTACCTGTTCCAGGACTACGCGCTGATCGACAACGCCGACATCGAACAGAACCTCGACGTGGCAATGCACGGCACAGCCAACAGGCGGGACAGGCAAGACCGAATCAGCCGGGCATTGGACCGCGTCGGACTCAAGGGACGCGAGCACGACCCCGTCTACCGGCTCTCCGGCGGCGAACAGCAACGCGTCGCGTTGGCGCGCCTCATCGTCAAACGGCCCGGCGTCATCCTCGCCGACGAACCCACCGGCGCCCTCGACCACGACAACGCCGACATGGTCATCCACACCCTGCGCAGCATGGCCGAAAACGGCGGCGTCGTCATCATCGCCACCCACTCCGATCACGTCGCCAACGCCTGCGACGACACCATCCAACTGTAATGTGCGGCCGGCGTAAGAAGGGGATGACGCATGAGCGCGTTCCGTGATTGAGATTGCTGTCATGCGATCGCTTGACAGCATGTTGTCCCGTCCCGCATATCGCCGCTATAGCTTGATGTGTCACAGTGATTGTCGAGGGGGATTTGTCATGGATGGTCGCACGGTATCGGTCAGGCTTTCGGTCTGGTTCGAGGGCGTCAAGTGGCGTATTGCCGGTGGTCGGCGGGCGACGTTGCATTGGTGGTATCTGGTGTTGGTCGGCGTGCTGATCGCATGGTTGGGTGTCGCGGAGGTCGTGGCGTTGCCGTCGTATGGCGGGTATGCGCGGGAGGTGTTCTCGAACCTGTTGGCTGGGGTGCCGTCCGCGCCGCCTGCCGCTGTGCAGGTGACGGTGTTCCAGTGGTCGTGTTCGGCGGTTTGGCTGGTGTTGGCGTATCGGCAGTGGGCTCGCCGTCAGTTCGCGTGGATGGTCGTGACGATGGTGTGCAGTCTGCTGTATGTGCCGTTCGTGGTCTATCTGGTGCATGAGGTGCTGGATCAGCGCAAGGGTGTTGTCCGTTTGGAGGAGAAACCGGCGGAACCGGATGATATCGTTGCCGACGATGGGACGGTCGACGGCGAGACGGATGAGCAAGACTCGGCACAGAAGGTTCTTCACGGCGAGGTTTTGTCATGAACGCTGTGGTCGAGGCCCGTGGCTTGGTCAAGCGGTATGTGTCCGGTCCGACGGTTGGCCCGATCGATTTCGAGGCTTGGCCGGGTCAGGTGTTGGCGGTGGCCGGGTCGAATGGTGCGGGCAAGTCCACCACGCTGCGCATGGTGCTCGGCCTGTCCGCTCCCAGCCGGGGTCGGGCGCTGGTCATGGGACGCCCGTACCGGCTGCTGGAACAGCCGGGACTGCATGTGGGCGTGTTTCTGGGCGGGCGGCTGGGTGACGAGTCGATGACAGGCGGAGAGTATCTGACGTTCATGGCCGGCATGATGGGATTGCCCGACGTGCGCCGCCGCGTGCGCCGTGTGTTGCGCGATTGCGGGTTGGAGCGCTGGCCGAAGGCTCGGATCAAGGGGTATTCCACAGGGATGCGCCAACGGTTGGGCGTGGCCGGGGCGATGCTCGCCGACGCACCGATCATCGTGCTGGACGAACCGTTCAACGGGCTGGACATCGCCGGCAGGCTGTGGCTGCACGATTTGCTGCAACAGTGGGCCGCCGCCGGCAAGACCGTTGTTCTGGCCGCCCATGAGATCGACGAACTGCAACGCATAGCCACTCACGTGCTGATCGTCATGCACGGCAGGCAGATGGCCTACGGTCCGCTCGCACAGGTCGTCGCCACCGGTGGAGGCGAGTCGGGAACCATGTTCCGGTTCGCTCCCGACGCGGACGAAACCGGGAAAGCTCTGGCATTGGATGATCTGACCGCGATGGGAGCCGACATTCGTTCCTTGGAGGACGGCCAATACCTGGCCCGACGGATGGACGCGGCCGGCGTGTTCGCCGTCGCGGCCAGACATGACGTTCCACTGGTCCGGCTTGACCATGCCGAGCCGACGCTGCGCGAGGTGATGACCGGCATGATTCGCCGATCCTCGGGAAAGGAAGACGCGTCATGAACGGATGCGGACAGTGTTGGCGACGCTTGATGCTGCTTATGCGTTACGTGGTATGCCGCCCGGCGCCGCTCACGGCATGGGCCGGACTGCCGACGGCGTTCGCCGTGTTCGCCGCACTGACCAGCGCCTCCGTCCGACTCATGCTCTCCTCCGGTTCCAAGCTCGATGGTCTCGCCACGCTCACGGGATTGGGGCCAAGCATCGCCGGGGCGGTCATGCCCATGATCGAACCCGTGGCGATCATCGCGGCGCTGCTGTCCGTCCGCGTCCTGACCAACACGGCCACGGCCATGCCGTTGTTCCTGATCGAACCGAAACGAACACGACTGTTCCTGACCCTGTGCGCCGACATCGTCGCTGTCGGTCTCATCACGGCCGCAGTCGGAGGGCTCGCTGCGACCGGCACCTCCCGTCTCATCCTCGGCTCGGTCGTACCGGCGCGAGTATGGCCCGCGCCGCTGTCCGCATCATTGCTCCTCTGCTTTCCCGTGGCGCTGATACTTACAGGGCGCATGCTCGTCGCCGCCTCACTGTGCGTGGCCTTCAACTCGGCCGGCAAGGGCGCGATCGCCTACATCGCCTTGTACTATCTGCTGCCCATCGCTGTGGCGAACCTGCCGAACCCGCGGACGTTGCACGAGTGGCTACCTTCCATCGCCGGCACCGCCATACTGGAACAGTCTCCCAGCATGAATCCGACGCTGAGCGGACTGATCGCACTGGCATACGTCATCATCGCGGTCACCGCCGCTTGCGTGGCCCAGATGCAAAGGGATGTCTAAAGGCATGCGGAAGAACTTACATGGCTACGAAGATTCCTGTCATGCGATTACTTGACGCCATGTTGTACTGTCGGACGTTCTTGGATTGAATAGATATAGCGAGGAAACCGAACCCCGAGGAAAGGGAGTGATCGCAATGGAAAAGCCCACTCATAACAAGTCGATACAAAACGGCGGCATCAGAAGGCTGGTCGTGATCCTGGTGTGCGCATCCATAGCATTGCAGGCTCTCGCATTTGCGATCCCGGAAGACGTCTTGAGCCTGCTCTGCCGAGCCGTTGGAGTGCTATTGCTGGTCATGGCTCTGCTCGCGGCTTTGAAAGGCAGCGCGAAATCGAGCTCCTTCCTTGCCATAGGGATTGGCGTAGCGGCAGGCTTGGCGGCTATCGCTCTGGTGATTGCGCTCCTGTAGCCCAAGCTGCCGAACCTACCGATGGTTCACGGCCTGTTCGGGATGGTGACATCCAGTTGCCAGTGCCGCTGTTCCGCGTGGATGGCGAAGCTGCCGCCGTCTGCCTCGATGATGGTACGGTAACGGTCGAGACCGCTACCCAATCCAAGTTTCCCGTCATGTTCCGCGATGGTGTCGCTGACGGAGACATGAACAGCGTCGTTCATATCGAAGCTGATAGAGACCGCGTACCATTCGACCGGGTCGGCGTGCTTGGCGATGTTCGCATAGAGTTCGGTCAGCAGTCCAGTGAGCAGTCGCATCATGTCGAGCGAGAGTGGGCGGCGGAGTTCTCCGAGCAGGTTGTCGCCGGCGAAACCGAGCGATTCGAGTTTCGCCTCCTCGTCGTCGATCAGGGATTGCAACTCGCCTTGCTGCGCGGTGACGGAGTTGTCGTTCGGAATCGAGGCCGGCGCTCCGTCCTGTGCTTCCGACGGTTCCGACTGCGGCTGCCGCGATGGCTGTATTTCCAGTGAGTCGATGACCGCGTGCGTGTGGGTCATGGCGCAATCGGCCGCGGCGCGTAGCTCCCGGAGCTGCCGCCGGTATTCCTGCTCGCCGGCGGGCATGCCATTGGTTTCGGCGTGGTCGATGCGCAGGATGAGGTAGGCGAGGTCGTTGCTGATGGTGTCGTGCAGGCTGCGGGCCGTGTCCTCGCGTTCCTGCTGGCGGCGCAGCAGATACGAGTCATGGTCACGTTGACGCATCATATGCAGCAACAGGCCGGTCAATAGCGGGAAACAGTAGAACGCGAGATTCTGCAATGTCGCCACCAGCAAACGGCCGCTACTGGGTTCGACGCCGAACGTGGTGGAGATGAGCAGCATGCCGGTGGCGATCGCACCCGACCAGGTATCTAAGTAGGCGAGGAATCCCGTGCAGGTGATGATGACGGCAAGCGGCGTGATCATCGGCATCGCCAGCATGAGCATCTCCCCGGCCACAAGCGCCGCCCACAGGAACCATCGCGGGCGGAACATGCCACCGATCAGACCGACGAGCATCACCAGAACCAAGACAAGATGCTGCACGCTCACCGTTGAGGAGGCATCCGTCGTAACCCGGGTCATGTATTCCGCGATGAGGGCCGCAGCCAGCAGCACGCATGCCGTTGTGATGACCGGATGATCGTTGCCGGGGCCAAGTCGTCTGACAAGCCGGTTTACAGCAGATCGTATCTGGCGCATGCCTCCAGCACCTCCCTGCGGCTGGTCACGCCGAGCTTGTCGGCCGCGCGATGCACGTACGTGAACACACTGCCCTTGGTAATGCCCAGCCGGGCCGCGATCTCGTCGGTGGTCAAGCGTTGCGCGTACAGGCGTAGGATGTCCTTCTCACGCGAGGACAACGAGTCCTTCATGTCCTCGGACATCCTCACCGGCACCGTGCCGGACAGCAACGCATACGCCGATGCCGCGCCACGGAATCCCAAGGCGGCCTGCGCAACGGTCGGCATGCCGACGGCCGCCCGCCTCACCGCTTCGTCAATGTCGGTTTTGAGCCGCTCCTTGGCGAGCAGTCCCTGCGCGCCGGCCGCAATCGCTTCATCCCGGTAGGCGTCCGTCGAATACGAGGTGACGCAGATGACGCCCACTTCGCTCGTCCTGCGACGAATGCGTCGGCACACGTCCGCGCCCGTGATGCCGCCCAACGCCATGTCCAGCACGAGCACGTCCGGCCGCGTATGCGCGTTGTGGCAGTGCTCGATCGCCACCGCCGGCGACCCCGTGCACCACACGACGCGGAAATCCCGGGACATGGCCGCGATCATCGCACACATCGCATCCAACGCGAACGGATCATTATCCAACACGCCGATACGGATCACGCCCGCCGTCTCCGGCTCGCTTCTAAGTCCCATAAAGCCCACTGTACCGCCGGTGACCATTGGTTTCCCGGCATGAAACGGCATCGCTGTCATGCGATTGCTTGACATGACATTGCGGATGTGATGCGCGAGGGTATGTAATGCATTCAGCTGGCCGGATCGGTCGATTCGATATCGATCGGTGTGACGGCTGTCATGTTCCCGGCAAAGGTTGGAGGGCGTTGCATGGATGGGTCATCTCCGAATAGGTTCCGCGTCTCCATTGCCGTGGTGTCGTTGCTGTTGGGTGTGTTGTCGTCGTTTTTTGCGTGGGCTGTGTACTGGAGCGTTCTTGATTGGCGTGGCTCGCAATGGGGCATGTCAGATGCGCGGACGCAACTGGTGCTGACTGCTTCGGCGGATGCCGGGCACGATGACGGGAAGAATCTTGAGGCGACGCGTGATCTGGCCAAGTATCTTTCCGGTCACGGTATTTCCCTGTTGGAGGGTTCCGTGGGGGACGGTTGGCCGGCGATCGTGTTCCAGTCGTCGGGGTCCTCGATTGGATGGGCCGATGCGCTTCCGCGCGGATGCCGGGACATGGACAGTCGCATGGCCTGTGTGATTGAGTCGTCGTTCTCGGCCGGCCAGTGGCGCGAATACGGGGATGCCCCGCTGCTGCCCCAGGGGTTTTCCGTCGGCGGCGCCGTCAGGGTTCCGGGGATGAACACGGGTGGCAACCTGCAGTACGTGCTCCCGTTGGGGGCGGTTCCCTTGTTTCCCGGCAGCGTGTACGTGAATACGAGCGACCCGCAGCGGCTCCGGGAGATCTCGGATCTGTTCGCGCGCTGCGGCATGGACGTGACCCGTCCGCAGGCGCAGTCGTTGTGGTCGTCCCTTGCCGGGGATTCCTTCGTGGGCGTCACCTTGTTGTTCCTCGTACTGGCGTTGGTCTGCGCCTGCGTGTGCGTGACGACGATGGAGACGGCGAGGAAGGCCGACCTGCATGTCAGACGATTGTTCGGCGCCACCGGAAGACAGGTGTGGGCGGGCCGGGTGCGCGAGGCCGTTGTCCCGATCGTGACGGGCGTGCTGGCGGGAACCATGTTGAGCGCCGTTCTCATCATCGTGGTGTCGGGCAGGACCGGCATCGGCCCGGCCATCGCGTTCGCTGCGGCCTTCACCGTTGGCACGGTCCTGACGACGCTCGTGACGGGCCTGGCCGAATGGTTCGGCATACGATCGAATGACGAGGTGGAACGATGATCCATGAACTGATGACCGGCGTCCGCATGGGATTGAGGCGATGGGGATCGATCCTCGGCATCACGCTGCTCGTCGTCTTCGCGGGCAGCGTGTTCACGATGACGCTCAGTGACGTGCTGACCGAGTCCAGCGTGATCAGCGGCGAGGCGCGTCTGCGGGCCGCCGACGCGGTCACGTTCTCCCCGCAGTACCTCCTGCAGTCCCCGAGCAAGACGGACCCCAAGGTCGTGGATGGCCTGCAGGACATGCTGGAACAGGGTAGGGCGTACTCCGCGATCATCAACAACATCGAGATCGACGATCCCGGGTTCGCCAACGGCATACCGGCCATCGTCCTGATGGGCAACGTCGACGACGTGTTCCCCCGGCTGGGCTTGTGCTCCCACGCGCCCTGCGCGTCCACCGGCTACCGGGTGGACCGGGCGCAGGCGCCCGACAGCGTGCATATCGCCGGCACCGACGTCAAGGTGTCCGGCACGCTGCCGGCCTCGGCGGCCATATTCGACCCGAACACCGCCGGCATCAACCTGGACCGGTGTCTCGTCATCCGGCTCGCCCCCAGCTCATTGAGCCGGCTTAACGACATCGAACTCGAAGAGGCGGTGACCAAAACGGTCATGTTCAACCCGTCCCGAACCCAGCTCGACGAGTTCATCACGGGAAGCCGCGACGCCGGCCTGATACTCGTGCCGCACCGATTGAACACGGAACAGCCCCAACGGGACAAGGACCTCATCGTGCGCGCGCTGATGTACCTGCTCGGACTGTCCGCCTTCCTCGCGCTCACCGTCATCGTGATCATCCGGACACTGTCCGTGACCCTCGCACGGGAACGGCCGTCGATGCTCGTCCGCCGGCTCTACGGCGCCACCGCCGCAGACGAGGCGATCCGCGTCGCCGGACTCATCCTCATCATGCTGCTGCCCGCCGCCGTGGTACTGGCATGCTTCCAGCTGATAGGCGAACCGGTGGCCACCGCATCCCGGACGATGATAGCCGTCATCCTCGTCATGGCGATCCCGATCTGGACGACCGCCGCACGACGCGCAACCACACACATCCAATGAAAGAAGCACCGACCATGCCACAGACGACCATAGACGCCCGACACCTGACCAAACGATACACGGACGGGCAGGCGCAGCTCCTCGCCGTGCACGACATATCCCTGCACGCCTCGGCCGGGGAGTCGATCGCCATCATGGGACCATCCGGATGCGGCAAATCCACCCTGCTGCGCATGATCGGACTGTCCATGAAACCCACCTCCGGCTCCCTGCTCCTGCAGGGACGCCCGGCACCGGAAAACGACGCGGACCGTTCCGCATGGCGCAACCGCATGTTCGGCTTCATCCCGCAGGACTACGCGATCCTTGAAGACGAACCGGCCTGGGCCAACGTCGCCATCCCCATGGAATACGCGAACCCCCGAATCGGACGCGCCGAACGCAGGCAACGCGCCACGGCCGCACTGGAACAGGTAGGCCTCGCCGGCAAGGCACGACGCATGCCCGGACAACTGTCCGGCGGCGAAAGGCAACGCATCGCCATCGCCAGGGCGACCGTGATGCGCCCCGCCATCATCATCGCCGACGAACCCACGGCCGCACTCGACACGCACACCGCCGACGCCATCATGACCATGCTCCTCGCGCAATGCGAACAAGGCGCCGCGCTCATCCTCGCCACACACGACCCACGCGTCGCAGCCCAATGCGACACCACCCTCACCATGCGAGACGGCGCGTTCCTCTGAAGAAACGGCACCGCTGTCATGCAATCGCTTTGACATGATGTTGCGATTGCGGAGCGTGCATGGATTCATTGGATTCAATGAATGCCTGATCTGAAAGGATCTCCCATGAAGGATCTGCTTATCATCGATATGTTGCCCGCATACGGGCTACTGTGCTACCTGATGGTCAGCATTTGCATCACGCTGGCGTTTCGCTGGCTTGCGCATGCGTGTGAAGACCGGCGGCGACTGCGTTTCGCCGTCATCACACTGCTGATCGGTTCGTTGCTCGTTGCCCTGCTTGTTGGTTGTGCGTACACCATCGCGATGTCATACGCACAACCGGACATGGTTGATTTCTACCGCACATATCGTCCCGCCGTGTTGGTGTTCCTCACGGGACTGTTCTGCGTGCAGTCCGTGTTCGGCGTCGCCGCCGTGCAAGCGTCCCTTAACCGGCATAATGCCGGGAAAGGGCCCGATCATGCCCATCATTGCTGATTGTCTTGCCGGCGCATGACGATTCACATCGTCGCGGTCGAACCACGATGGCTTACAAAAAGCGCAAGAGCCAACGTTCGGAACGTTCGGAATATCCCTGCGTCGTCCCCCCATACCCTGAAACGGTTATTCGGGGCTGAATCAGGGGCGGTACAGGCATGTTCAGTGATTCGGTAAACGCACACTGGAATCGTATTGGACGTGGGTATATGGCGGGCGCAAGGCGGCGCCTCGCCGATGGAAAGAAGGCATGATCATGGTCAATCAACAGCATTCGCAGCAGTGCCGTACCGCGTATGCCTCTGAGACACGCGAATCTTGTACTGCGGCGGATTCCGCGGGCGTCGCATGTCCCGGACGGCAGGTCACGCTGTCTATCGTCGTGCCCTGCCATAACGAGGAGGAATGTCTGCCGCTGTTCCTGTCATCCGCCGCACAGGCCGTCCGCGAAATCATGGCGGCGTATCCCGGTACGACGGCCGAAATAGTGATGATCGACGATGGTTCCACGGATGGGACGGCAGCGTTGTTGCGGCAGGCCGCGGATAAACAGCAACTGTCATGCCATAACCCGGCGAAATCACGCTGTTCCAGCGATATCCTTGCGCCCAATCTGGATATGCCGCCCTTCGCAATCCGCTGGCTGTCATTGTCCCGCAATTTCGGCAAGGAAGGCGCATTGCTCGCCGGACTGGATGCCGCGCAAGGCGATGTCGTGGCGGTGATGGACGCCGATCTGCAGGACCCGCCATCGATGCTGCCGCGCATGTTCGCGATGCTGACCGACGACCCGACACTGGACTGCGTGGCTACGCGACGCACCACGCGCGCGGGCGAGCCGCCGATTCGTTCCATATGCGCGCATGCGTTTTATCGGCTGATGAACGCCATGTCACCGGTCGCAGTGCCCGATGGGGCGCGCGACTACCGCATGATGCGCCGCCGGGTCGTCGATGCGCTGACGTCGCTGACTGAACGCAACCGGTTCTCCAAGGGACTGTACGCATGGGTGGGATTCCACACGGCGTGGATCGACTATCCGAACACGCGCCGAGCCGCAGGCAAGTCCAGCTGGAACTTCTTCGCGCTGGTCCGCTACGCGATCGAAGGACTGATCTCATGCTCCACTCTGCCGCTGGCCGTAGCCTCGTACATCGGGTTGCTGCTGTGTGCCGTCGCGTTCGGAGCGACCTGTTTCATCGCGGTGCGCGCGGCCATGTTCGGCGACCCGGTGGCAGGCTGGCCGTCGCTCGCATGCATCATCACGTTCATCGGCGGACTGCAGCTGATGTGTCTGGGCATCATCGGCCGATATCTAGCGAACACGTACCTAGAATCCAAACGCCGACCGAACTACATCGTGCGCGACGGCAACATCAACGTCCGCGATACCGGCGATACCAGTTTCAACCGTCCGATACATGACGGGGAGATACTGTCATGACGACAGTGAAGGACAAAGCCGTCATTCCAGACACCGGACATGCCTGTGAAAGCGCCAACGATGGCCATGCCGGTTCAATCGCATCCGCCATCCGCCGCTCAATCCCCGCACTGGCCGCCTGCTGCGCACTGGTGACGACCGTGTTGAGCTGGCTGATGGGCCGCAACCAATCATTGTGGTTCGACGAACAGTATTCGCTGATCCTGGCAAGCCGGCCGGTGTCGGAACTGATCGCGCTCACCGCCGTCGACGCGCACCCGCCGCTGTACTATCTGCTGCTCAAGGCATGGATGCTCGTTGTAGGAGACAATGTCGCATTGCTGCGGCTGCCGAACTGCGTATGTCTTGGCCTCGCCGTGTTCGTGCTGATTATGCTGATGTGCGATTTGTTCGGTGACCGTGTCGCTGCGGCGTGCATGCCGATGCTGGTGTGCGGCGGATTCATGCTGCGCTACGGCTATGAACTGCGCATGTACTCGCCGGCGATGCTATTGGCCGTGGCCGGCACGGCGATGCTGACGCGCGCGGTCGGCGTGATCGAACCGCGTAGTTGTCTCCGGCGAAACATGACTGACGGGCGTGATGATCAGCGGAATGGTCCTCATTCCGAAAACGGACCTTGCTGCATCACGTGGTGGTGCGCGTACGCCGTGACCGTCACGCTCGGCATGCTGACGCTGTACCTCACCGCGTTCGTATGGCTGACGCACACGATCTGGCTCGTCGCGCGATCATGGCGCATACGCCGCTTGTCCGCATGGCGCTGGCTGTTCGCCTATGCCGCGTCAGTCATGCTGTTCCTGCCGTGGATGCCGGCGCTGCTGGGCCAGCTCGGCGGAAGCTCCGTCTTGCCTCCGGTTCGCCGACGCACGAACATGTCCGGCGTGGCGAACGCATTCGACATCATGCTGCTCGGCATGACGGAAAAGGAACTGCCATCGATCATCTCACTGCTGGTCGCGGCCACGATGATCCTGATCGTCGGCATACTCATCACGGCATATCTGCTTGCGCGGCAACGGCCAGTCGCGACGGTATCGCAACCGTCCGTCGAATCCGCAGGGTTAATCATCATGCTGTTCGCCGTGCCGACGGCGTCATTGATGATCTGGTCCGCCGTCAAGGAACTGTCGAGCGGCGGATACGGTATGTTCTCCGTACGCTATCTGGGTGTGGTCGCACCGTTCCTCTCCGCCACGCTCGCGCTGGCGTGCGTCACCGCATATCGATTGCGCGGCCGCCGCGCGGCGATCGTCTATGTCGTGGTCCTTGCGATGCTGATTACCGGAACAATCGTGTATGGCGTGCGTGGCAACCACAGTTTCGACCGCAACGATACGCCCGGATCGGCCCAACTCAGCCAACAGGTCGTCTGCTCGGCCACGCGGCCAATCGTCGCGCAAGACGAATACACGTACATCGATGCGTACTGGTACTACCGCGACTGCCCGTACTACTACTTCCTCGACGCCGACGACGTTCCCACGCGCGGCGGATACGCGCCGCTGCACGGCTCCACCGCGCAACTGAGAACCATCGACGATCTCGATGCGCAGTGGTTCACCTTGCTGTCATGGTCGACGACCCGCAACTACGACAAATTCCTCGGCACCACAGCCCGCCAGTGGACACAAACCAGCGTCATCAAACGCGACGCAAACGCAGCCATCACCTACTACCGATAATCGACTCTTCCGGAATGAGGAATCCTATGGAGCATCTTTCCCGGGTGCTGCGGAAATGTGGACGACGGAGAGGCCGGAGGCTTGCCAACCGAGATTTGATGTCATGCGATTGCTTGACATGATGTTGCTGGCGGTGGGGTGAAGCGCTTCTAATGGCTGTATCGGTCCGTTGCTCGATCCGGGGAGGCGTTATGGGTTATCTGCTTATCATCGACATGCTGCCCACGTATGGGCTGTTGTTTTACGTATTGGTTTCGGTGTGCATCTTTGCGTTGCTTCATGGTCTGCGCACAACGTCTCTGGACCGGCGCCGGCTGCGATCTGTCACGGCTGCGACGTTGGTTGTTTCTTGGGTTTGCGCTCTGTTTGCCGCGTTGGTGTATGCCATGGCGACGCCGGCGTCGCAGCCTGATATGGCGGACTTCTACGTCATGTACCGGCCGGCTTCGCTGGGTGTTCTCTTGGTGCTGTTTCTGGTGCAGGTTGGGTATGGCTTAAGGGTCATACGGCGATGATCGTTTTGCCATGCCGGGCGGTGCTGATTTTGTGCGGGCGGTGTGGTGAGACCGTGAACCATTGGCGTGTTCCCTGCTACGTATTCAGTGAGGTTTGCGGGATGTGCCGTGGAAGGAGCCGCATACGCAGGATGACATGACCTCGCCCGGTGGGGAGATGACGCGCGACGAGGATCTGCTCGCGAGGGTCGCCTCCGGGGACGAGCGCGCCTTCGAGACCCTGTACGGACGGTATGCGGTGGCCGTGCGGGCGTTCGTGCGTGCGCGCGTGCCGGATGCGGGCACGGCCGAGGAGGTGTGCGCCGACGTGTGGTTGGGCTGCTGGCGGTCGGCGAGGGCGTTCCGTGGTGACGCGAAGGTGCTGTCATGGCTGCTGGGCATCGCGAAGCGCCAGATCTATATGCGCGTGCGGCGCGTGCGCCCGGATGTGACCGCGTTGGATGACGCGCCCGAGCCGCGTGACGATGGCCCGAGCCCGGAGACGGCCGTGCTGTCCGAAGCGGGCGTGGATGATCTGACGGCGTTGCTGCGCCGTCTGCCCGTCGAACTGGTGGAGACGGCGACGTTGGCGTGGCTGCACGGCCTGCCGTACCGGCAGATCGCCGGCCTGCTGGACGTGCCGGAGGGCACGGTCAAATCCCGTGTCTCGCGTGCGCGCCGTCTGCTGCGCGCACAACTCGATCACAAGGATGATGCGGATGGAAAGGAACGGTGAACCCCGATGACCGATCATCTTGACGAAACGACCGGCCGCTTGACGGACGATGAGGCCGACGAGCGTCTGCTCGCGGCATTGGCCGCCGTGGAACGATCCCGTTCGGGAGAAACGCCTCCCGTGACGGCGGTGATGGCGCGCATCCGCGCGTCGCGTTCCCCGTTGGACGGGCCCGCATGGTCGTGGACGCGTAGTCTGCGGTTGTTCATGCTGCTGCTGGGCCGGCAGTCACGGGTGATGCCGTGGCAGGTGGTGCCGGCCACGCTGGCGTTGATGGCGTTCGCCGGATTGGGGGCGCGGTTCTTCGCGGTCGGCTGGGGTGCGACGGTCGTGTCCCGCGCGTTCTGCTCGATGGTGCTGGCCGGCGTGTTGTTGAGCGTGACGATGGCGTTCGGTGATTCCCGCGCGGACATGATCTCGTCGGCCACCCCGTTGGGTCCGGGGGCGGTCACGCTGGTCCGGCTGGTGTTCGTGCTCGCCTGCGATATCGTGTTCGGACTGTTGGTGACCGTTGTGATGGGCGTGCAGGGCTATGGGGCGTTCGGCGTGCTGCTGGTCGGATGGCTGTCGCCCCTGCTGCTGGTCGCCGGCGTGGGCGCGATGCTCGCGATCCGGTTCTCCACGGGCGTCGGCTTCGGCATCGGCCTGCTGCTGGTCGCCGTGATCCGTACGGACCTGCTCGGGCTCATGGGACTGCCGGCCGCGGGCTGGATCGATATGACCCGGACATTCGGACCGCTGCTGCTGGCCGTCACGGGTCTGGCGGCGTGCGCGGCGACGGTGGCGTTCGCCGGACGATTGTCCGAGGCGCGCATGACGGCCGCGGCCGTCTGAACGAATCGAGGTCGATGAGTCGCCGGTGGCCGTTTCGGCGTGTCGCGTGAACCATGCGGCCGGTGGCCGCTTACCTATCTGGTGACGGACGATAAGGAACGGCCGTCAATCTTCGGACTTCAGGGAGGGACGGCATGGCGGGAATGATTCGCGCGCAGGCCAGGCGCATCGGCTTGGGATTGCTGGCGGCGCCCGTGGCCTGTGGGATCGCGGTGGCGGTCGCCGGCATCATGGTGTCCGGCGTGTGGTCGCGTACGCAGACGTTGACGGTGGTGAACTGGCTCGCCCAGCTGATGGTGATCGGCTCGGGCGTGTGCATGGCGGTCGCGTTGACCGGCGACCCGCTGGTCGAGGCGAGCGAGTCCACGCCCGTAGGCTGGAGGCGCGTTGAGTCCACGCGGTTTATTCTGACGGCCGTGTCCGGTCTGGTCGGCGCCGTGCTCATGTTCATGCCGTTGCACGTACTGGGCTTGTGGCCGCAGGACCTGGGATGGGTAAGCCTGATCGCGCCGACGGGCGCGGTGCTGGTCGTGGGGGCGGCCGGGTTCGCGGCCGCCGCATGGTCCATGTCCGCGCAGGCCACGGTCATGGCGGTGGTCGCGGTATGGATGTTCCTCGCCCTCCTGTGGGACCCGTACGTGCTCGACCCGGTCGCGCAGCGCGGCATACCGCTCGCCGCCGCCGTGATCGCCATTGGGGTCGCGTGGCGGCTGCTGGGCGACGAGGAACGCAACGTGACGCTGGCGAGGAGGAGCATATGAGCATGCGCATCGGCTTCCCGCGATTGGTCCGCGTCCACCTGATTATCGTGTGGCGGCAACGCTCCCTATGTGTCGCGGCCGTCCCATTGGCCCTGTTCGCGCTCCTGCTGGGCGTGATCTCCCCGGCCGGCCCGCACGACCACGGCGCTGGCGATCTGGCGTTCATGGCCAAGACGATGGCCATGTTCATGCCGATCGCCTACATGGCCGCGTTCACCGACTTCCACACGCGCCACGACCGGCTCGGCATCGGCCAGTTGGAGGACTCCACACCCACACCCGCGCCCGTGCTGGCCGCGGCACGCACGCTCGGCGCGTTCCTGATCCTCATCGCCCCGTCGCTCCTGCTGCTGGCCTGTACCGGCGTCACGCAGACCCTGCACGGCTCATGGTGGGCCGTCCCGCAGGCATTGGCCGCCGGACTCGCGATCACCGGGCCGGCCGTGCTGACCGCGATGAGCCTGTCCTCGCTGCTCGGCGCGATCCTGCCCATGATCGTCGCGCGCATCGCCGGCGTGCTCGCATGGTTCGCGCTCGTGTTCTCCTCGCCGATGCTGCCCATGCCGACCGTCAACGGCACCATCCTCAACGTGATCGGCGACGCAGTCGGCGCCGGATGGTTCGGACTCAAACCCGTCTACCCGGCTACGGGAGGCGTCCTCGCGGTCACCGGCACGCCCGCCAACGCGGCCGTGTCCCTGATCGCGCAGCTCGCCGCCGCCATACTGCTCATGACGTTGGGCGGATGGTGCTCGGCACGCCCGCGCCCGGCACGCTGAACGACACCGGCGGAACCCTCATCGGAAACATCGACACGGGGAAAGGAAAAAACATCATGTTCATCTCCATCAGCCACCTGACCAAGGACTTCCCGAGGAAGCCCCGCGCACTGGACGACGTGACCTGCGACCTGCCGCACGGCATGGTCGGCCTGATCGGGCCGAACGGCGCCGGCAAGACCACGCTCATGCGCATCCTCGCCGGCATCATCCGCCCCACGTCGGGCCAGGTGCTCATGGACGGCCACGACCTGAAGGACGCGAAAACCCGCCGCGCGCTCAAACGCACGCTCGGCTACCTGCCGCAGGACATCGAACCCTACCCGCAGCTCACCCCCCTCGAATTCCTCGACTACGTGGGCGTCCTCAAAGGCATCGACGACACCCGGGAGCGCATGCGCCAGGCACGCGAACTCATCGACCGGGTCGGACTCACGGACGTGGCCGACCGGCGCATCGGCGGCTTCTCCGGAGGCATGCGCCGCCGCGTCGGCATCGCGCAGGCCCTCATGGCTGACCCCCGGCTCATCATCGTGGACGAACCCACCGCCGGACTCGACCCCGAGGAACGCATGCGCTTCCGCACGCTGCTCGCCGGCCTCGGAGGCGAGCGCACCGTGATCCTGTCCACCCACATCCTCGACGACATCGCCCAGACCTGCCCATACGTGTTCGTCCTGCGCCAGGGCCGCATCCGCTACGACGGGCCGACCGAACAACTCACCGGACACGCCACGGGCCGCGTCTGGCTCACCCAACCGGCCAACACCCCGCCACCCGCAGACATGATCGTCGCCAACGCCGTCACCACCGCACGCGGCGTACGCTACCGCGTCATCACCAACACCCCGCCCGCCGACGCACACCCCATGGAACCCACACTGGAGGACGGCTACATGGCCCTCATCGAGGAACACCCCGACCACCACTGACGGCCGACAAACAGGCAGCAATCATCGGAAACACGACGCAAAGGAAACCAGCATGACCAACACGACACACGCCATCCGAACCATCACGGCCACCAGTCTCGCCGCCATCATGGCCCTGAGCCTGACCGCCTGCATGGACGGCATCAAGCACCCCGAAAACTATCCGGCCGACGGAAGCAAAACAATCACCGCGACCAGCAATCCGCAGGACATCAGCGCCGACCAATTCGGCCACACATGGCCCCTCACCGTCGACCACGGCACCGTCAGCTGCACGCACGACACCAAAGGCGACCCCGTCATGCGCTTCACCGCACCCGACGGCACCCAATACGCCCTCAACCAGACCAGCGACAACAAGGAACTGCCCGACATCGACCAACTCCTCGCCAACGGCAAATCCACCGGCACCCTCACCAGCTTCGCCTTCACCGTCTGCGACGTGAAATGACGATGTCGGAATCATCGACGAAAGACCGCAGGACTTCCTCCCGGACAATCCTATAGTCTCTATAGTCCGGTTTCCCGCGGCTCGTGTTCGAGCACGAGTTTCATCTTGCTGTTGTCCATCAGCCACGCATGCAGGTCGCGGTCCAGGATCATCGCCAGATCGAAGCACGCCTGCACCGCGTCCGTCAACGTGATGCGCCGGTTCTCGCCGGGAAGCGGGATGCCGTTGACGAGCGGCTCGTGATGGGCGACCCGGTTGCGCAGGGCGTGCACGGTCTTGACGATGTCCAGCGCAAAGCGTCTTGTCCAACGTTCTCCCATCGCACGCGCATACTGGCGCCCATTGGAGAACGCCTTGTCAAGTCCCCTGCGCCACAGATCATTCTCGTAGTCGGCGCGCCTCTGGTCCGGCCACTTCGTATGAATCGTGCCTCCGTCCTCCAGAAGGTTGCGCCAGAAGCCGAACGTCAATGAGGCAACGAATGACCGTGCGTATGAATTCCGCGCTGTTGCGGGGTGAGATGGTTCCATGCCTCGCGAATCTGGTATTGGGTGCGGTCGTCGAAGTCGAGCCCCGCCTTGTACCAGTCCCCGGTGCCTGTCTGTTCCGAGGAAATGAGGGACAGCCGCCGGTCCATGTGGTTGCGCAGGGCGACTTCGAGGATGGCGATGTCTCCCATGCAGGCGCTGGCCATGTCGTGATCCCACAGGTACAGTCGCAGCGCAGGGCATGAGCGCCGCCGTGCTTCGGAATCATAGGACGCGAGCCGCTCGTCGGTGATGCACGCGCGCAGCGCCCTCTCCTGCGGGCTTCCCTTGCGAGGGGTCTGCGAGAGGAAATCGGGCGCTGGCTTTGACTGTCGACTCATAACCCATTATCATATTCCATGAATTCCCCCAAAGGGCCTCTCCGGACGGTCTTCGACTCAGCCGTGATGCACTGGGGGTTCTCTTTTATCCGGGAGCGTCATCGGTGAGATCTGTCACCCTAAGATGACAGATCTTGTTTGTCTCTCGACTTCCGTGCTCCTTTCCATGAAGGTATGAGTCATACGTCGGAAACGGCGTGATCAACGAAAGGGGTTAATAGACGGGTTAATAGACAAAACGTGGGTCTTATCCACGCGTGTTGTCGGCGTGGCGTGGGTCATTTTGAGCGCCCGGCCCAGCCTGTTCTGATGCCGAATCCGCTCTCGTAGGCGTCGACGCCGGCGGCGGGCAGTTGCACCGCGGTCAGGGTGCCGTGCGTCTGATCCCCGCCTTCGGGGCTTTCCGTTTTCCTGTTGTTCCAGTGTTCGGGGGTGACGAACGACGCGGGGTCGGGATGCTCGACGAGCATGTAGACCGTCCATTTGCAGCATCGTTTCATATGCGCTTCGGACAGTCCCCGATGGTGGTCGAGGGTTCGTTTGACGACCGCGTTGACGCCGCCCTCCAACTGGTTCGTGGTCGACGGCAGCGGACCGTGGTCCTTGATGACGGCGGGGTCGCAGAACGCGAACAGTGTCCCGGCGCGGCTGAGCCTGACGAGCCGGAAGTAGGCGCGGCGCAGTCGCTCGTGCGTCCACCACCACTTCCTGCCGCACGCGTGCATGGGATCCTGTTTGGCCGTGGTGCGCTCCTTGAGGTAATCGCCATGCTCCGTGTGCCATGTGTTGAGTTCGGCAAGCCATGCGGCGGCCTCGTCGCCGGTCGTCGCTTTCATGAGCCTGCGCACGAGCCTGAGCAGTTCCCTGCCGGCCTCGCTTCTGGGTTTGTTCGTCAGGTCGACGCGCGTGTTGCGCAACACGTGCACGAGGCAGCGCTGCACGCGGACTCCCCTCCAACGGGTCTCCGCGGCCGCCAGACATCCCCGCCCGCCGTCGCACGCCAGCAATCCCGGCCGTTTCACCCCGCGGAACAGCTGCAGATAGGCGGCCTTCGACTCCGCCGAGCACCACTGCCACTTCAGGGGTCTTCCGTCGTCGCCGGTCAGGACCAGCAGGCACCAGCCGTACGGCACGTACGTGCCATCGGCCATCACATACCGTTGGGCGCGCGAAGCCGCCGGCAAAGTCGGCTCCACGTTCCAGCACCACGCGATACGTCTTGAAAACTGCCGGCTCCCGGACAGGCCAAGGGATCTCGCGGCCTCGCTCATGGACTGCTTGCCCGTAATCCACGCGAGGAACGCCCGGAACTCGACCATGCGCGCCCGATCCTCCCGCCTCATGGTCGAACTCAACCGACACGCGTCGCACTTCCAACGCTGCGCGCCGGCCTTCGTGAACCCCTTCTTACGCATCGGCTCATTGCACGCCGGGCACTTCCTCGCCCTCGGAGACTTGTTTCTGCTCATAGAACAAGCCAACCCGAAAAGTCAAGCACCCGGCCGGATTAACACCCGAACCGCTGATCACACCCCGACACGCAAGACGGGAGAACGCCCCACACCGGATTTAAGACCCACGTTTTGTCTATTAACCCATGGAGGCAATCCAAAATCCGAATACGCCCATTGCGGCAAGCTATCGGCAACGAGATGATGGCCTGCAACCGGTCAAGTCGATGCCGGCTCATGCAACCGCGTCCAGGCCGCGGTGTTGGCCTACCGCATCGGCCTTGTCTCCGCCGACGACCGGTGATGGCGACTCGACTAGTCCGAAACGACTAGCGGCACCGGACGCGAATAGTCCATCCGGCCAATGGCAGGGGCGGCGGATCCCGGGAATCATGGATGCCATGAGCAACCAACGACAATCCCGGCAAGGGTATCCATCCGACGCGATGGTGTCCACCCATCATCTGACGAAGCGCTACGGCGACCGCACGGTCGTCGACGATCTGAACCTGCTCGTGCCGCGCGGCAGCGTGTACGGGTTCCTCGGCCCGAACGGTTCGGGCAAATCCACCACGATGAAGATGCTCCTGTCCCTAGTCCAACCCACCGGAGGCGACATCATCATCGACAGACGACCCATGAACCGCAGGACCCGGGGCGAGCAGTTGACACACATCGGCTCGCTGATCGAATCGCCTCCCGGATACGGGCACCTGACCGGCGAGGAGAACATGCGCATCGTCCAACGCCTGCTCTCGCTGAGCGACCGTCAGATCGACACGGCCGTGCACGCGGTGCGCATGGAAAGCCAGATGGACAAGCTCGTACGCAACTACTCGCTGGGCATGAAGCAACGCCTCGGCATCGCCATGGCACTCGCACGCTCGCCGCAACTGCTGATACTGGACGAGCCGACCAACGGGCTGGACCCTGCCGGCATCGAGGAGATCCGCGCCCTGCTCGCCCGCCTGCGCGATCAGGGCGTCACGGTGATCATATCAAGCCACCTGCTCGGCGAGATCGACAGGACCTGCGACACACTCGGCATCCTGTCACGAGGACGTCTCCTGTTCCAAGGCACGCGCTCCCAACTGTTCTCCAAGGCCACACCCGACCTGCTCGTCGAAACCGACGACCCGGCGAAGGCGAAGACCCTGCTGGAATCACGCGGCTACACCGGACTCGCCCTCGAAGACCGGACACTGGCCGTACCGGGCATCGGCTCTCACGACACGACCGCCGATATCATCGCATGGTTCGTGAGCCAGGGCCTACGCATCTTCATGGTGCGCCGCCGCGAACAAAGCCTGGAGGACATCTTCATGCGTTTGACGGGAGCGGGAAGCCTATGAGACACAAAACCCCGGGTGCGGCCACGCCCGATGCCGACACCGCGGCCCCGCAGTCAAGGAACGAAGGCATGCTGCGCCGGGCCATCATGAACGAATACGCCAAGATGCACCGGCTCAAGGTCCTGCCCCTCTACATCCTGATGCCGGTGGGCATCATCGGCGCCACCATGTTCGAAAGCCTCGGCGCCGGACTGACCAGACACCTCACCGATACGGACGGCACGGCATGGAAACTGGTCACGGCCTGCATGGGAGCGGGATTTTCGATGCTCATGCCGATCCTGCTGGCGGTCATCGCCAGCCGTCAAGCCGACATCGAGCATCTGGGCAACGGGTGGCTGTTCCAATCCACCGCGGGACTGGCACCGGGCCGGTTGTGCTAGGTCAAATTCATCGCCACCGGACTACCGGTCATTCTCGTCTCCCTGCTCGCCGTCGCGGCCACCACCGGTTTCGCTCTGGCCGTCGGAGTCACCGGACCGGTGCCCTGGCCGAGAATCGCCGGCTACACGGTCGCCGTGACCACCATCAGCCTGATCGTGCTCGCCGTGCAGCTCCTCATCGCCTCACGCGTGGAGAACCAACTGGCCGGCATCGGCATCGGCCTGATCGGGTTCCTGTTGGCGAACTTCGCCGGCGCGTTCCCCGACTGGCTCGCCTATCCGACGCTGTGGGGCGCGTACGCGAAGATCATGCCCGCCGGATACCAAGGGGAATCGCTCGTCTGGAACGACACCCCGTATGCCGCGGTCGGCGTACTCGCCGTGATTGCCGCCGTGATGTTCCTGTGGATCACCGCACGATTCGACCGAATGGAGGCCCGTTCATGAAACACGCGAACCTTGCAGGTCTCATGGCCTGCGAATTGGCGAAGATCAAAGGCTCACGCATAGGAATCTTCGTCGTCCTCTACCCGCTGATCATGGTGTTGACCGGCACGGGCATGACCCTCATCTCGGGAGGGTCCGGCACGGACGGCTGTCATCTCCTGTGGGCCCGCGCAACAGGTTTCTACGGTATGGCCATGTACGCGGTCGGCATCGCCGTCATCGCCTCGCTCGTCTGGCGCGTCGAACACAAGGGCGGCAACTGGAACGCCCTGATGAGCTTGGGAACACCCGCATGGGGCGTCATGACGGGCAAGACCCTCGCCATAGGGCTGCTGTCGGCACTGATGCAACCCGTGTTCCTCATCACCGCGATCCTCGTGGGCAAGCTCGCGGGACTACCCGGCATGCTGCCGTCTGAATACTGGTGGAGCGTGCTCGCCTCCATGATCGCCTGCCTGCCCGTGGCCGCCGCCCAGTCGGCATTCTCCTGCTTCATCCGGCCGTTCGCCCCTCCCGTCGCCATGGGACTCGTCCTGGCCGGCGCCAACACGTTCCTCCTGCTCCTGCACCTGACTCCCGCATACTTCCTGCCATACGGCATCCTCACCCGGGCCACCATGATGGGCTCCGCCGCCAGCCGCATCGGCACCTCGTTCCCGGTCGATCCCGTCACGCCCGCCACCATGTGCATCAGCATCGGCACATCCATCGGCATGACTCTCATCATCATCGCCATCGCCTCCCTCATACTGGAGAAACACGATATCCATGCCTGACGTTCAAAAATCTCATAGAGCTAGGCCGATCCTGCAAAAATAAGAGCCCCCGCCAGTAAGAATACTTCACAGTCCGCGAAGGTGGCGTGCGGCCCAAAGGATGAGGCGGACGCGGTTGGCTTGGCCGGTTTTCCTGAGGATGTTGCCGATGTGGGTTTTGACGGTGGATACGCTGATGCCTAGGCTCTCGGCGATCTGGTCGTTGGAGTCGCCTTGGACGATGCGGGCGAGGATGTCGTGTTCCCGGCTGGTGAAATCGGGGAGATCGTTGTTCCCGCTATCCGAGGTCTCTCCGTCGTCCGCGGATGTTTTTGCCGTCGTTGACGTCTGGGCGTAAACGGTGGCGGTGAGGCGTTGGTTGAGGCGGTTCATGGTGGTGGCGTCCATGACGGTGTTGCCCGAGACGGTGGCGCGTATGGCGTCGAGGAACCGTTCGGCGCTGCTGTTTTTGAGGAGGAATCCGCTGGCTCCGGCGTCGAGCATGCCGATCGCGTAGTTGTCGGTGTCGTATGAGGTCAGCCCGATGACGCGCGTTTCCGGCAGATCGTGGATGATGGTGCGCGTGGTTTGGATGCCGTCGAGTCCGGGCATGCGCACGTCCATGAGGATCATGTCTGGTTTGGCCTGCCTGGCCGTGCGTATCGCGGTTTCGCCGTCCGTGGCCGTGGCGATGACGCTCATGTCGGGCTGTGCGTCGATGATGCGCGCGAACCCGTCGAGGATCAACGTCTGGTTGTCGACCAGCATCACACGAATGGGCCGTGTCCCGTCCATATTCGTCATCGTCAGCATTGCCGTCCTCCTTGCCCGTGCCCGTCAGCAGTTTTGTTCAATGCCGTCGTCAATGGTTCCCGTTGATGGCGACAGCGGCCAGACGGCATCAATCGAACAGAGCCCATCCGTCATGCTGACGCTGGCGTGACCATCGTATTGCTCGCATCTCCACCGGATGCCGTCAAGACCTTGCCCATGCCGTCGTCGTTCGACACTGTTGGGGTGCGGGAGAGGCGTATATGGGTTTTCGCAGTGCAGTTGAACGATGTCACCGGTGATGGTCAGAGACAGGTCGACGCAGCGGGGTTGCGCGTAGCGCAGCGCGTTGGTCAGGCATTCCTCGGCCACCCGGTATACGGCGTGGGACAATCCCGTCGGCAGATACGACGGCTTCATGTCCTCCTGGTGCAGGTCGATGATCAGTCCCTGCTTCCGGTATCCGGCGATGAGATCGTCGAACTGGTCGAGCGTGGGTTCCGGCAAAAGGTCTGCTCGCGTGTTGTCGGATAGCAAGGCCCGCAGATCGGCGACGGCCTCGCGCGAGGCTTGGAAGATGTCCGCGAACACCGTGCGCGCTGCGGTGTCGGCGGTGGTCGTTCTGCCGCTTTCGGCCTGGACGGTGATGCCGGTGAGCGTGTGGGCGAGGATGTCGTGCATCTCATGATTGATGCGCATGCGTTCTTCCAAGACGGCCAGCCGCGCACGCATGTCGCTGTCACGTTCGGCCATGATCCGTCGTTCCTCCTCCATCTTAAGTCTCATGTCCTTGGCACGGTTGAGCTGGCCAGCCTGCCATGCGGCCAGCATCAGACTGCCCGCGAACAGTCCTGCCACGGGCATCGTCCAATCCGGGGAGCGAGCGATCGCCAGGTGCAGGCCGAATGCGACGACGGGCAGCAGACACGACACCAAACCGATCAGCCGGCAGTGCTTCGCCCGACTGGCCCCGCACGGGAACGCGGATGCTATGGCCATGAGCTGGCCGATCAACGTGAACGAACCATAGACCGTCGTGTAAGTGGCGGGGACGACGGCCGCCAATACGGCGAATACGGTGAACCGCCGTCGCACGAACACGATGGAGGCGACGGCCACGCTCGCCCATACCCAATCGCCCATGCCCACCGCACCGAACAGCACGCACAACAGCACGCCGAACAGGGCGATCACATCCTCCATACGAACCTTCATGCCAACGACGTTACCCGTGCCGGCTGGCCGACGGCATGGTTCGCAATGATGGTTCCCACTCTCTCATCCCACGGGAGTTCATACCCAGGTACCATGCCGCTCGTACTCCAGTGCCATGCACATGAAACGTGATCCGTTCGGACGATACCCCGCACGATTCCATCCCCGTAGGTTGGTTGTGTGCATGGACGATTCGACGCATCGGCAGCCGGATCGCCTGCGGAACGCAGGAAGGGGCTGGCATGACAGGCATAACAGGAACGAGCACCGGTATGACCGTGTACCCGGCGGCGGCCGAAGCGCTTGACGTACGCAAGACATACGGTTCCGGCATGGCCGAGACAGTTGCGGTGGCGGGTATCACGGCCCGGTTCGAGAAGGGCAGGTTCACGGCGATCGTGGGCCCGTCGGGGTCGGGCAAGACCACGTTGCTGCATCTGCTGGCGGGTTTGGATACGCCGACTTCCGGCCGGGTAATCATCGATGGCGTGGATATTTCGACGTTGTCGGATGACGCGTTGTCCGATCTGCGGCGTGACCGGATCGGGTTCATCTTCCAGGATTTCAACCTGCTGCCGTATCTGACGGCGGAGCAGAACATCGAGTTGCCGTTCACGCTGCGCGGCAGGCAGCCGGACCGGCAGGCCATACGCGGGATCGCGCGTGAGCTGGGCATCGAGAACCGGCTCGATCACAAGCCTCAGGAGATGAGCGGCGGGCAACGGCAGCGTGTGGCGGTCGCCCGCGCGCTGGCCGGGAATCCCGCGGTGGTGTTCGCGGACGAGCCGACCGGTGCGCTGGACGTGAAGTCGTCACGCCAATTGCTGGCGATATTGCGGGATATGGCGTCGCGTTGCGGGCAGACGATCGTGATGGTCACGCATGACCCGAACGCCGCCGCCTACGCCGACCGGGCGCTCGTGGTGCGTGACGGGCTGATCGCGGCGGATATCGCGCATCCGGTCGCGGTGGACGTGGTGCGCGTGCTCGAACAAAGCGCCGAACCGGCGAATGCGGAAGCGGGTGCATGATGATCCGGATGGCGTGGGCGCAGATCAGGCATTCCCCGTCCCGATTGCTCGCCGTCCTGTTGGCGGTGGTGTTGTCGGCGGCGATGCTGGCGGGCACGGTCGTGTTCCAGGGCACGTCCACCGCGAGCATGGCCACGGTCACGGCTGCACCGTTGAAGCCGGTGGATGTCATCATTGACCCCGGCGACGCCGACGTGAAAGCATTGAAGCCTTCGTGGGCCGAGGACGTGCTTGCCAAGGCGCGTGTCAACGGCAAGGTGAGGGCGACGTCCCCGTATTATGCGGCCACGGTCACCGTATACGGTGCGGATGCGCGTGGCACGGCGAACGTGTATTCCGTCGCCCGTGACCCGTCCCTGCGCTGGTTCGGATTGGAGTCCGGCGACTGGCCGCGGTCCGCCGACCAGATCGTCGTCTCGCAGGATACTGCCGGCAAGCTCGGCGTGAACGTTGGAGGCACGGTCACGTTGAAATCATCCGACGGCACGAAGCATATGGTGACGGTCAGCGGCATCAATGATGTGCGGTTCAAGCCGATGACCGGCACCGATTACGCGATCTACGCCGACCCGACGTACTTCGGTGATATGACGCCGGGTGAACTGTTCGTCAAACTCAACGACCCCTCCGACATCGATTCGGTCGCCCAACGTCTTGCGACGGCGGCCAGGGCGGATGGTGTCACGGCGGTCACGGGCGCGGAGATGATCCGGCAGGCGTCGGCGATGATGGCCGGCGGCAGCACGCAGCTGACCGTGATCATGGCGGTGTTCGCCGTCATCGCCCTACTCTGCGCGATGATGGTGATCTCCAGCACCTACCGTACGCTCATCGCGCAACGCACGCGCGACATCGCCATGCTGCGTCTGATCGGAGCGCGCAGGGCGAACATTCGTTCGCTGGTATTGTCCGAAGCGCTGATCACCGCCATAGCCGGCACGCTCGTCGGCGCCCTGATCGGCGTGGGCGGCGGGTACACGGCCATGACGGTGATGGGCCAGGCGTTCGGTGGATTCGCCGCCAACCCGCTCCTGCTGACGGGAACGCTACTGCTGACCATTCTGGCCACGGTATTGACCGCGTGGACGACCGTACGCCACGCCACGCGCATCCCACCCATCCAGGCATTGGACGGAGCGGCACAGGCCGGAGACGGCAACAACGACGTGAAGGCGAGTGGCAGGACGCATAACGGTAGTATTCCGCGCATCGTGTTCGGCACAGTGTGCGCGATCGCCGGCGTCGCGCTGTTATGGATCGGCGCGGCCGGCTTCCACATGCCCATCGCGCTGGCCGGTGGACTCGCCTTGGCACTCGGCCTCGTGCTTGTTCTGCCCGGACTTGTCGCGATGCTCATGCCCGCCATCGGTACGGTCTTATCCGTTTGCGGATTGGCGGGCAAACTGGCCGCGGCAAGCCTGACGGCGAATGCACGACGCGCGGGCGGCACTATCACCGCGGTCGCGTTCGGCATCAGCCTGATCGCCGCGCTTTCCTCGGCCGCGGCCACCGGCACCGCCACCATCAACGCCGACCTCGACCACCGTTACCCGGTCAGCGCCGCCCTCTACACGCTGGACAACAGCACGCTCTCCGACAAGGTCCTGCAGCATGCCCGCGAAATCACCGACGCGCAAGCCTCCTACCCGATACGCACCATCGCCATCGACCAGGCACCGGACGGGGCGAAGACCACACCCCGGATACTCGACGTCATCCCCGATAACGCCGCCGCAGTCTTCGCCAAGGACGACCAGTGGCACGCCGGCGAGGAGAACGGCGTGCCGGTCGCGCTCGTCCACCCGCGCTACATGAGCACCCTCGGCATCAAGGAAGGCGACACGCTCACATTCACCGTCGCCGGTGTTCCCGTCACGGTCAGGGCGCACGCCTCGCAGCTCACCGAATCACCGAAGCTTGCGGTCATCATCACCGACGGTCAGCTCGCTGCACTGCAGAACGCCGCCACCATCGAGCCGGTGTTGAAGATCAGCATGATCTGGTTCAAGGCCAGGCCCGGCATCGACCGCGCCCAGCTCGCCGGCCAGGTCAACCGGCTGGCCGTGGCCGATCCGAACGCCACGGTCGGCGGCGGCATCGCGGAAAGCAACGACATCCTCAACGTGCTCAACATGCTGCTCATGCTCTCCTACACGATGCTCGCCATCACCGTCATCATCAGCCTGACCGGGCTCGCCAACCAGCTCGCCTTGTCCGTCATCGAACGCACCAACGAGATCAGCATGCTGCGCGCACTCGGCACCAGACGCGGCATCATCCGCACGGAAATCATCATCGAAGCACTGACCCTGACCATTATCGGCACCCTTATCGGGCTGCTCGTCGGCCTGCCGCTCGGCATCGCCGGCGTCAAAGCCCAGATCGGCGGCATGACCGGCCAATTCACCACACGACTGCCGTGGACGCAGATCGGCGTGCTCATCCCCGCCATCCTCATAGCAGCACTTCTCGCCGCGGCCATCCCCACGCGCAATGCCACCCGAATCCAACCCGCACAAGGCCTCACCAGCTGAATGGGAGGGTAACTCTGCCGTGCAGGAAATCAGATGTATCTGATTTCAGTGCTGAACAACGGGAAGAAATCGAATATATCTGATTTTTGGATACGCGATCAGCCTGTGGAGAAAGCTCTTTGATCGTATGCCGCTCGCCCGAGACTAGCGACCGCCGGTAGAGTGGTTTCTTAATGCAATTGACTGAGATCGGAGAACATCGATCATGAGTGTGGAAAATGCTGTCGACAGGCCAACCGACGGCACGCAACGGCCGAAGCGACGGGACGACGAGCGTACGGTCGCCGGCGAGCATCGGCGTATGCGGCGGGCGGACCGGGAGATCGTCGACCGTGAACAGATAGCTGAGATCATCGGCCGGTGCGACATCGTCGACATGGCGTATGCGGATGCCGAGGGACTGACGATCGTGCCGCTGAACTTCGGGTACGACTATGATCCGGCGACCGGCGACCTGACGTTGTGGATGCATTCCGCGCGGTACGGACGCAAGCTCGACGCGATCCGCGCGGCCGGCAACCGGCTCGCCGTATCGTTCGCCATGCGCACGGATTGCGAGGTGATCGAAGGGCGTACGGCCTGCAACTGGGGCGAGGCGTTCACGTCGATCGTCGGCGACGGCGTCGCCTCGATCGTGGACGATCTCGACGAACGCCGTCGCGGACTGCAGCTGCTCATGGCACATCAGGCGCATATGCCGCATGTCGAATTCACCGACGCGCAGGTGAACAGCGTCACCGTGTGGAAGATCGAATCGACCCGACTCACGGCGAAGTCCCATGTCAAGCCGAATCGCGGACACGGCACAATGTCGCACAAACACGTTGAGGGCTGATACCGGCTACAACCAGCATCAGCCCTCAATAACCATCCGTATCGTCAACCGTTACTTGGCGAACGGCTCGGACGCCTTGTCGAGCGCGGTGATCTCGTCGGCGGTCAGATCGAGCGACACCGAGTCAAGCAACGCGGGCAGCTGTTCGGGCGTGCGGGCGGACGCGATCGGACCGGCGACCTGCGGACGGTGGCGCAGCCATGCGAGCGCGACCGTCGCGATCGCCGTGCCGTGCGCCTTCGCCACCGCGTCGAGCGCGTCGATCAGCGCGAACCCGTCGGCGGTCAGATAGTCGGCGACCATGCCCTGACGCGCCTTGCCTTCCGCGTCGGCGGCGGAACGGTACTTGCCGGTCAGGAATCCTGCGGCCAGCGAGAAGTACGGGAACACGGCGAGGTTTTCGCGTGCGGCGACCGGCGCGAGCGTGCGCTCGTAGTTGCCGCGGGCCACGAGATTGTAATGCGGCTCCAACGCGACCGGCAGCGCATAGCCGTGCTCGCGGGCGATGCGGAACCACTCCTCGATGCGGTCGGCCGTGTAATTCGACAATCCGATCGCGCGGATCTTGCCGGCCCTGACCAGCTCGTCGAACGCGGCCGCGGTCTCCTCGAGCGGCGTGTTCTTGTCGTCGAAGTGCGCGTAGTACAGGTCGATCGTATCGACGCCGAGGCGCAGCAGCGACTCGTTCGCCGCGGCGATCACGTTGTCATGCGAAAGCCCCTTATACTGTGGATGCTCGCTCACCTTCGTGGCGATGACCACCTTGTCGCGGTTGGACCGCACGGCCAGCCAGCGGCCGAGGATGATCTCGGACTCGCCGCCCGCGTTGCCCGGAGCCCACGCCGAATACACGTCGGCGGTGTCGATGAAGTTGCCGCCGGCCTCGACATACTCGTCGAGCACCTTGCGGCTGGTCGCCTCGTCGCTCGTCCAGCCGAACGTGTTGCCACCCAATACCAGCGGGAACACTTCCAGCTCGCTGTTGCCCACCTTTACACGCTGATCGGTCATGTTGCCATCCTTTCCTGCGTACCACACGTACGGAATCATTGCGAGCGCCGCGAACCGGCCATCCGTTCGTCCATCTGACGTCGGCTGGACGGACGGCCCGCAGTCGCGCCCTCATCATTCTCCCGCGATCAGGCATCCGTATGCGAGGTCATTCCGCTGCCGGCTGAGAACACGATGGCGAAACTCCGGCTATCGTTGTCGTCAGGAATTTCAGTATGAGAAAGTAGGGGAGTGCGACATGTCGTTGACGAGCGAGCAGCGTGCGGCGACCATTCGCGAGTTTCGCGAGAACATGGCGTTGCTGGGATTGACCGCAGAGCAGATCGGCGCCGATTTCGGCGTACCCGGTGCGAGTGTCGAACGTATCATCGAACTGCGGTCCGGCGTGCTGGAATACCCGTGGATCGTGCGCCGGTATTTGTTGGATAAGGCCGCGGCCGCCGGCGTGGAGCCGGTGCCGTTCAGCGCGTTGCGCGGCGACCCGCACGACTACTGGTTTCTGGACGATCGGGTCATCGACGCGAATCGGCTCGGCTGAGTCGCGTCGGCCAATGACGTATTCGGTCGCATCGATGACGGACCAGGTTGAGTCGTTTGCGGATCGTCGGGTGATACGCTGACGCCATGTGCAGATGCTTTGCGGCCGACCTTGACTGGGATGTGATTGCGGCCCAATTCGACGCGGATGAGGATGCCGTCGATCCCGCCGCGCTTCCGCAGCCGTCATACAATCTCCGCCCCAAGCGGACCATCGGCATCGTGGCGCAGGGCAGGGACGGCAAACGTCACCTGACCGGCGCCCACTGGTCGCTGATCCCGGCATGGAGTACCGGCAGGGAACTGGCGTATCCCACGTACAACGCACGCGTCGAATCGGCGTGCGTCAAGCCCACGTTCGCCGATGCGGCTAGGTCCATGCGCGCGATCATCCCCGCCTCCGGATACTACGAATATCGCGGCCGCCGACCGTACTTTTTCCATGCGCCGGACGAGGCGCCGCTGTTCCTGGCCGGACTGTTCTCATGGTGGCGTGCCCCGCAGCCGCACAGTCCGGCGCCGTGGCTGCTGACCGCGACGATCCTCACCTGTCAGGCGGTGGATGGTCCGGCCACGGTCCATGACCGCATGCCGCTGCTCGTGCCGCGCGACATGACCGGCACGTGGCTTGACCGTTCGGTCGATGGCGCGTCGCTGGTCGCGGATATGCAGACGGGCGGTATCGAACTGTCACGAAAACTTGCCTTCCACGAGGTCGCCGCGTTCGGTCCAGCCGACGACGGCCGCGCGTTGATCCGTCCGCTGCCGCAGGTTCAGACGCCCATCCTGTTCTGACGTGGAATACCGGGTCGTGTAATACCGGGCGGAATCGTCGTGATCACCGCTTGCCGAGAGTGACGTATATGCCAAGTTCCTCATCGCCGAGGATGTGTTGAATGGCGTCGCGTTCGTCGTCGGTGGCGTAGGTGACGCGCAGGTAGCCGAGCTGTTCGGTCGAATCCGGGCATTCGGCCTTGGCCGGGATTACGCTCACGTCGGTGCCGACGTGTTTGATGCGCGTGATGATGCCGGACTTGCCGCTGACTGCGGCCTGTACCTGCTCGTAGGATGTGAGACTGTTGCAGGGGACGCTGTCGGCGCGGTGGAACGTGATCGTACCGGTGACGACCAGTGCCGCGGCGATGAGCGCGGCCGCAAGGAACGCGGCCGTTGCGGCGATGACGATGGTACGGGGACGGGATGAGATGGTCATGATCGGCTCCTGTGATGTGTGATTGTGCGTGTTTCGTCTAATGGAATGGTGAAATCCTATTGACCGGCACGGCTGTTGAGCCGATAAATGCGGTCGCAGACGTCGACGAGCACGGGATCGTGGGTGGCGAGGACGATGGCCGCGCCCTGCGTGGCGCGTTCGCGCAGGAGCCGGATGATGTTCGCGCGGTTGCCGGCGTCGAGCGAGGCGGTGGGTTCGTCGGCGAGGATGATGGACGCGTTCTTGTAGATGGCGCGGGCGATGCCGAGACGCTGCTTTTCGCCGCCGCTCAAATGCGACGCGGTTTCGTCGGCGCGACCGGTCAACCCGGTCAGGCACAGGGCGTTGCGGATGCGTCGACGATCGCCTCCGACCGCCAATCCGAGACTGTTGAGCCGCATGCTGACGTTGAAACCGACGGTCTCCTCGTCCATGATGCCGTAGTCCTGCAGGATGAACGCGGCCTTGTCCCGCCAGAACCGGCGGCGCTGCCGCTGGTTCCAACCGGTCGTGTCGATGCCGTCGATGGTCAGCGTGCCGGCCGTCGGCGTCTGCAACAAGCCGATGGTGTGCAGGAGCGTGGTCTTGCCGCAGCCGCTCGGCCCGGTCAGTGCGGTCATAGTGCCGGGCGTGATGTCGAGGTTGATGTCGCCGGTGATGGTGTGTCCGTTGATGCCGGTCGAGAGATTCCGGCAGGTGATGGTGGTCATGGTGATGCTCCTTGAAGGTTTTTATAGGGTGCGGTCGTTGATCGCGCGGAACCGGCTGACGGTGGCCGTGCGATGGCAGATGTCGGAGAACAGCGCGGCAAACATGACGGCGAGCAGGGTGGTCGAGACGCCGTCCGATTGTTGTGTGATGATCACGACGCAGACGATGCCGGCTGCGACCAACGCGAACAGGGTTTCCATGAGGATCGTCGGTGCGGCGAGACGTCCGGGCGCGTATCCGGCCAGCAGCAGGGGATAATCGTGACCGGCACGCAGGGTGGCGCGCACGTCGGCGCCGACGAGGGCGACCATCGCGAACGCGGCCAACAACAGGATGATCGCGGCGGCCTGCATCCATGCGAAATACGCGGAGAACTGGGCGCGCAGGATCTGCGCTTCGGCGATGTACCGCACCGACACCGCCGTACCCAATCCAGCCCGTGCGACCTGCCGGCGCGTGTCGTCGAGTCCGGTCAGGACGATGTTGCGCGAGGAGAGTGCGGGCGTGAGGAATCCGGAATCGGAGAATCCGTCGAGATCCGGTACGACGACGAGTGTTGCGTGACGGGAGAACAGCATGTCGTCGGACCCGCCTTTGAGCAGCGGCACGGTCACGCCGTCCGCCACGTAATATCGCGACTCGGCGCGCAATCGGTCGGCTTGCGTGCCGTTCTTGGCCCACGTGGCAAACTGGTCGACGATCTGTCGGGTCCGCTCGTCCAGCCGATCGGCACCCACCGGCGTGATACCGTTCGTGGCGTCGGGGTCGATGCCGACCAGATCGAGCCAGGACCGGGTCACCAGACCGGACACCGGCGTATCCGCCGTGGTCCTGTTCTCCGGTCCGTCCGTGAACGTGTACGACAATGCCGCCTTACCCTGCCGCTCCATCGCACGGACCAGGGCGGCGGCCTTCACATCCATATCAGCGTGGCCGGGGCCGAACGTAATGGATACGGACACCTGATCGCGTAGCCGTTGCCATACGGACTGTTCGCGCGCCGCATCGGACGCCTCGCGAAACGAAACCGCCGACGGGGCGATCACGGCCAATACCGCGACGAACACCACGGCCTTGACCAACACGCTCGCCCGCAACATTCCCCGCGGCATGGGCCGCCGATCGGCGATCATGCGCACGGACGGCCAACAGGCGGCCGACAACACCAGCGTGAACACCAACAGACAGGCGAGAATCACCGACTCCAACAGCAGCATCACGCGCAGCAGATACGGGACGAACACCCCGCCACGCGACACGAGCACACCCAGCGCGGCCGCTGCGTCCACGATCACGGCAACCGCCAGCATCGGCAGCATCAGACCGAACGCGTCATCGACCTGAATCTTCCACGCCGGCACCCCGGCCAACACACGCAAAGCGCGCGAACGCGCCTTGAACGACAGCCAGAACAACACCAGCACGGCCGTCAACGCCACCGCGGAACCCACGGCGATGCGAAAACTCGACTGTCCCAGCAGCATGCGCAGATCGCCGGTCAGATCATCGTCGCCGTATTCCAGCCGCACGCCCACGCCGGCCGCCCACGCATCCAAACCTTTGCGAACGGAATCATCCCATCGCCCGCATATCAGATACTGTCCGTCGGCCGACGCACTGTCCAGACGATCCGATCCGGCGACCGTGCCGTCGGGCAGAGCGCCGAACCGGCGAATCGTCGCCCCAATGTCCAATCCTCGCAACGTGGTGCCAGTCAACGGCACGAACACCTGCGCGTCGGTGCCATGCTCCATATCCGGCAGGATCTTCACCAACCCCAAACCGAGCGTGCCGTCCCGCTCGGCCAACCGATGCAGCGCGTCGCTGTCATCCATGCCATCCGGCAGCGTCACGGTGACCACGGCGGACGGATGCAATGCCTGCGGCAGGGAACGGTCATGCAGATCACACAGCACCCATGCCACGAACACGGCCAGCGCGCACATCAGCGTGGACGATACCATCAACAGTCTGCGATGCATGACGATCTCCTTTTCACCGGGAACGATTCCCGCGACTTCCCACCGGCCGATACGCCGTTGGGAATCGGCTTCACCGTACGTGCGACGACCCCCGGATTCCAGCGATGTCCCTCAGTGAGTGACATAACATGCGCGCACGGCATGGCGGCGGATAATGGAGACATGCAGACGAAAGAAACCGATACGCCGGTCACGGTGGGCGTGGTCGACAACGACATGCTCACCCTCGGCGCATTGCGTACGTTGCTGACGCGCATGAGCGGCATCGATGTGGCATGGACGAGCGGCGACGGCAACCACGCCATCGACCTATGCCGAGACCCGCACACCCTGCCGGACGTCTTGCTGGTCGACATGTCCATGGAACCCCTGCCCGGCACCGAAGTCTGCCAACGCATCCGCGCCGCCAAACTGGCCATCGGACTGGTGTGCATCACGTCGTTCACGCTGCGCACCTACGCGGCACAGGCCGCACGCTCCGGCGCACAGGCCATCGTGTCGAAAACCGACCTGCCCGGCATGCGCAACGCCATCCTGCGAGCCGCGACCGGCAAAGCCAGTCCCTCGCCGGTGAACGGCGTCACGTTCCATGACGTCGACGCGACAGACGAAGTCGCTGCAGCTGCCAGAGCGGCGACAACTCGGACCGACGCAACAATGATGGCCGCGCCGGCCGCCGCCCCTGCAACGGCCATGCCGTCGGCACGCGAGCTGCAGATCATCCGCATGCTCGCCGAGGGCATGGAAACCGACGCCATCTCCCGATCGCTCTCCCTGAGCCGCTACACCATCGCCACGTATCTCAAACGCGCCTGCGACAAACTCGGCGCACGCAACCGCGCCAACCTCATCGCCATCTGCGAGCGCAGGGGACTGCTATGACCGGCCACACCGCACAGTCGAACATCGCCGCTGACATCGATGCCAGCGTCACTGGCCCACATTGCGACTGCATGACGGACGACAATGCGCGCGACATTGTTATGGATCGTTTCGCGGCGGTGATCGTCGCGGCCGCGGTCGGCCTGACATTGCCGTTCTCGGTGGCGGCGCTCGCCACCGGGGCCGTCACGATGCCGTCGGTGGTGATGATTGCCGTTGTCTGCGTGCTGTCGGCCGTCGCGTACCGGCATCCGGTGTTCGCGGGCTATGCCGTCACGCTGGTATGGGCGTGCACGTGCCTGTTGCCGCCGTTGGTCGGGGGAGTGCCGTTGATGGCGATGCCGGTTGCTATCGGCGGCATGCTGGCGACGCGTCGCAACACTCGGCATGGTGTCGTTATCGCTGGCCTGCAACTGTTGGCGGTGGCGATGGGGGAGGTGCTGGGCGTCGTGCAGCCGATCGATGATCCCGCTGCGATGGTGGCATTGCTGCTAATTCCCGTCGCGCCGGTCGCAGGACTGCTCATGGCGTGGAAACAGTGGCTCGATGATGCCCGGGAAGCCGAACGGGAGCTGGAGCAGCGGCGCCGTGCCATGCGCGAGCAGGAGCGGCGCGCGGCGGCGGCCACACGCATCCACGATCAGGTCACCAATCGGCTCGCCTATCTCATCCTGCGCATCGACAACGACCAGTCCGAATGGGATTGCGTCGCGCCGAATGTGGCGCGACTGCGCGCGGAACTGGCCGCCCTGTCCGGCATCGCACAGGAGGTGCTCGACGAAACCCGCGACGTTATCGGCATCCTCGACGGCAGTCGACCGCCGTCCGTCGCCGCCGTCGCCGATCCGCCCGGCGAGACCGTCATGCTGCGCGATCATCTCAGCACGGTCGCCGGCCGTCTCGAATCGCTCGGCTTCGCCGTGGACGCCGCGGTATCCGGCTCGCTGCCTCCGCACTACGACGTCGATGCGGTCAACGAACTGCACGATCTCATCGACGAAACCGGCAACAACATCGCCAAACACGCGCAGCCGCACACCGACTGCATCATTCATATTGCGCTCGACGACCGGCAGGCGACGCTGACCTCCCGCAACCGCATGCGAACCGGTTCCGGCGCCTCCAGCGACGCGTTGGACTCCGGAACCGGTCTACGTACCAAAGCCGCACGCATCCACCGTCTCGGCGGCACGCTCGACCACACCGCGCACGGCACCGCATGGACCCTGTCGGCCCGCTTGCCGCTACGTTCGACGAGTCATACATAGAACCGACGCAGCAATCGATCAGGAGTGGCGTAGAGCGATGCCGGCGGCGGCCATGTCCTTGCGGGCGGCGGTGCCGAGCTCCTCGCTGACGGGCACCGTGAGATCCTCGAACACGGTGACCTGATAGCCGAGCTTGCGCGCGTCGAGCGCGGTCTCCTTGACGCAATGCGATTCGGCGATACCGACTACGTCCACCTGCGTGACGCCGGCCGCCTTGAGCGCGTCCGCCAACGTCCGGCCGGCCGACTGGGCTGCCGCCACCTCGTCGCGCGACTGGATGCGGTCCGTGTTGTCTTCGATGCCTTCGAATCCGGAATACGCGGCCGAATACTGGCCCTTCTTGAAGTGATGCTCGACGTCGAGCGCGCGGATCGCCGGATGCAGCTCGGCGTTCGGAGAGCTGGCCTTGCCGTGCACCGGCCACGTGTCCACATAATCGGGATGCTCCGACCAGTGCGCGCCCGGTTCGATATGCCAGTCCTGCGTGGTCGCGATATACGCGTATTCGCCTCGATGCGCGGTCACGTACGCGGCGATCCGCTCGGCGACCGCATTGCCGCCGTCCACGCCAAGCTCGCCGCCTTCGCAGAACGTCGGCTGCACGTCCACGATGATCAACGCCTTCCCTGCCATGATTGCCTCCCCGAATGGATGCCGATACGCCGGCATCCACTGTAGCAAGCCGATATTGAAGCCATCCCGCTTCGCTTACAACGTGACTGGCCGTCACGCGGTTTCGTGACATACAGGCCGGCCGTATCCGCGCTACAGTGACAGTATGCTTGATCATCTGACGCTCAAGGTACGCGACATCGACCGCAGCATCGCGTTCTACACGAAAGCGCTCGCACCGCTCGGCTACATCGCCAAAGCCCACCACGAACCCACGATCGGATTCGGAGTAGACGACGGCACGCCGCACGCCGACTTCTACGTGTCGCCCATGGGCGAGCCGGACGCGACAGCGCAATCATCCGGCAACGCCACCGCCGACCAGGACGCGACCGACACGACGCCGGCCTGCCCGGTCACCCACATCGCATTCCTCGCCGACAGCCCCGCCGCCGTCCGCGCATTCCACACGGCCGCACTCGCCGCCGGAGGCCGCGACAACGGCGCACCCGGACCACGCGCCTACCATCCCGGATACTACGCCGCATTCATACTCGACCCGGACGGCAACAACATCGAAGCCGTCACCGACTGGAGCGGCTGGCCCACTGCCGCGAACACCGGACGCAAACACGACTAGACAACAGGAAACGAGACCATCATGACACTATTCATCGGATCGCATCTATCGACCAGCGGCGGCTGGAACAAACTCATCGAACGCTCGCACGACGAAAACGGCACCACCTTCGCGTTCTTCCCGCGCTCGCCATACGGCAAGAAATCCACATCCCTCACCGCCGACGGCGCAACCGACTTCGCACTCCGGCTCACCGCCGAACACTACGGGCCGCTCGTCGCACACGCCCCATACGTATACAACCTCGCCGCCAAAGACCAAGCCAAACGCGAATTCGCCATCCACGCGCTCGCCGAAGACCTGCAGCTGCTCGCACCCATCCGCCACGCCGGACAGGAGATCTACCTCAACATCCACCCCGGCTCGCACGTCGGACAAGGAGCCGAGGAAGGCTGCCGTCTCATCGCCGACGGCCTGAACCGCGTACTCGACCTCCTCGCCGCAGACGACACAGACGCCACCGTGCCGATCCTGCTCGAAACGATGGCCGGCAAAGGCACCGAATGCGGACGAAGCTTCGACCAACTCGCGACGATCATCGACCACGTCGATCCCGACCATACGGCCAACCTCGGCGTCACGCTCGACACCTGCCACGTCTACGACGCCGGATACGACCTGCTGCACGACTTCGACGGCGTGCTGCACCGACTCGACGACACGATCGGATGGAACCGCGTCAAAGCCATCCACGCCAACGACTCGCAATACGGCCTCGACTCCCACAAGGACCGCCACGCCAACATCGGCGACGGCCAACTCGGCACCGCGTTCTTCACACGACTCGTCAACGACCCACGCACGGCCAGCCTGCCCATGATCCTCGAAACCAAGGAACAGACACCCACCACGCACCGCGACGAAATCGCACTGCTACGCGGACTGCGCAACGTCTGACCGATCCGGCCGATCACCGCTCGTGTTGATCGGCCGGATCGTCACGATGGAACACCAGAATCCCCTTGGCCGAATTCGTCACCGAAAACGACACCAGACGCCAACCCTGCGCCTCCATCTCATTCGACTTCGCCTCCACCTGCTGCGCCATGCTCGCGGCACGCGGCGCATACCCAACCACAACAGTCCTATACACGACCGACCTCCTCATCCAACCGAATACGACACCCACGATAGCCGGCGCAACTTGCCGGCCGGTGACCCGCACGTGAACAATCGCACACTATTCGCCTCCACCGCGACCCGGCTATCATGGACAGGGAAGACCGTGACCGATAACACCCACGGCAATGGCCCTCGAACCAAGGAGGCTCGCAATGAACAACACCAGCAAACGCGCCGTCGTCACCGGCGCATCAAGCGGCATCGGCGCCGCAAGCGTACGCGCACTCGTCAACGACGGATGGACCGTCGTCGCCCTCGCACGACGCGAAGCCAAACTCAAGGCGCTCGCCGACGAACTCGGCGACAAGGTCAGCTACGCGGTGTGCGACATCACCGACGAGGCGAGCACGCAGGCCGCCGTGGACAAGGTACTGGCCGGCGGGCCGGTCAAGGCGCTCGTCAACTGCGCGGGCGCGGCGTTCGGCAAGGACCCGGTCGCCACCGCGAACCTCGACGACTGGCGCAACATGTACGAACTGAACGTGATCGGCACGCTGCGCATCACGCAAAAGCTTCTGCCGGCGCTCAAGCAGGCGCCCGGCGGCGGCACCGTGCTCGTCATCTCCTCGACGGCCGGCATCGAACCGTATGAGGGCGGTGCCGGATACTGCGCCTCGAAGTTCGCGGAGAAGGTGATGGCCCGCGTGCTGCGCCTCGAGCAGATCGGCGAACCGGTGCGCGTGATCGACATCGCCCCCGGCATGGTGCACACCGACGAGTTCTCGCTCAAACGCTTCGGCGGCGACGAGGCGAAGGCCGCGGCCGTATACGCCGGGGTGCCGAATCCGCTGACCGCCGAGGACGTCGCCGAATGCGTGCGCTGGGCGCTCGGGCAGCCCGATACGGTCGATATCGACTCCATCGTCGTGCGTCCACGCGCCGAAGGCTCCTACACCAAGGTGTACCGCGAGCGCTAGTGCGCGACAGCCCCGCTGCTGCCTCGAAACACGCCGATCGAACATGTGTTCGAAATCTGTCCGGAAATCAGGTATCCTAGGGCACAGCACCGAGAACGCATGACGAACGAACGGAAGGCGGAGGCGATGGCATCGAATCGAAAAGCAGCGGGCAGCGGGAAAAACGGGGACGTGGTGGTCGAACGCGTCATGACCAGCGACACGTTCCTGTCGCGCGAAATCAAGAAGGCGCCGATGCGCCGAACCGACACATCGTTGATGGCGGACATCTCGCGCATCCCCAACGACCTGAAAATCACCATCCAGGGCGCCCGTGAACACAATCTCAAGAACGTGGACCTGTCGATTCCGCGCAACCGCATGGTCGTGTTCACGGGCCTGTCCGGCTCGGGCAAGTCGTCGCTCGCGTTCGACACGCTGTTCGCCGAGGGCCAACGTCGCTACGTCGAGTCGCTGTCGGCGTACGCGCGCCAGTTCCTCGGCCAGATGGACAAGCCGGACGTCGATTTCATCGAGGGGCTCAGCCCCGCCGTGTCGATCGATCAGAAGACCACGAACCGCAACCCGCGTTCGACGGTCGGCACGATCACCGAGATCTACGATTACCTGCGTCTGCTGTTCGCCCGAACCGGCGTGCCGCATTGCCCGGTATGCGGGGAGCCGGTCAGCGCGCAGACGCCGCAGCAGATGGTCGATGCGCTGCTGAAGAACCCGGAACGCACCAGGTTCCAGATTCTCGCCCCCGTGGTGCGTGGACGCAAGGGCGAGTTCGAGGATCTGCTCGAGCTGCTGCGCGGCGACGGCTATGCCCGCGCTCTCGTCGACGGCGAGATGGTGCAGCTGAGCGACGACATCAAGCTCGCCAAGCAGAAGAAGCACACGATCGAAGTGGTGGTCGACCGTCTGGTCGTCAAGGACGGCATCCGCCAGCGTCTCACCGATTCGATCGAAACCGCGCTGCGTCTTGCCAAAGGCATCGTCGTCATCGAGTACGTGGACCGTGACGCCGATGATCCGGCTCGTCGCCAGCCGTTCTCCGAGCACCGGGCATGTCCGAACGGGCATCAGCTGGAGCTGGACGAGATCGAACCGCGCACGTTCTCGTTCAACGCGCCGTACGGCGCATGCCCCGACTGCACCGGCATCGGCTATTCGCTGGAGATCGACCCGGAGCTCGTCATTCCCGACCCGAGCAAAACGCTCAACGAAGGCGCGATCGAACCGTGGGGATTGACCAAGGGCACGGGGGAGTACTACCGCCATGTGCTCGAGGGGCTTGGCGAGGAGATGGGCTTCGATCTGGACACCCCGTGGCAGGATCTGCCCGAAGACGTACGCCATGCGATCATGTACGGCCGTAACTTCAAGGTGAAGGTCTCCTATCGCAACCGGTGGGGGCGCATGCGCGAATACTCCACCGGCTTCGAGGGCGTGGTGCGCACGCTCATGCGCCGGCATGACGAGACCGACTCCGACCAGATGAAGCAGTACTACGAGTCGTACATGCGCGAAGTGCCCTGCCAGACCTGCAAGGGACGGCGTCTGCGCCCCGAGGTGCTGGCCGTCACCATCGACGGCAAGTCGATCGCCGACGTGTGCGACATGTCCGCCGAGGCGAGCCTCGCCTGGGTGAACGGTCTGGAACTGACCGGTTCCGCCGCGCAGATCGCCGGCGAGGTGCTCAAGGAGATCCGCGCCCGGCTCGGCTTCCTCAACGACGTCGGACTGAACTATCTGACGCTCTCGCGTGCCGCGAAAACCCTGTCCGGCGGCGAGGCGCAGCGCATCAGGCTCGCCACGCAGATCGGCTCCGGCCTTGTCGGCGTCATGTACGTGCTCGACGAGCCGTCCATCGGCCTGCACCAGCGCGACAACGAACGGCTGATCGAGACGCTGCATCATCTGCGTGACCTCGGCAATACGCTGATCGTGGTCGAACATGACCAGGAGACCATCGAGAAGGCCGACTGGCTGGTCGATATCGGCCCCGGCGCCGGCGAACACGGCGGCGAAGTCGTCTATTCCGGCCCCGCGTCGAAGCTCGTGGAGGCTCCCCGTTCGATCACTGGCGACTACATCGCCGGCCGACGTGAGATCGCCGTTCCCGACCACCGCCGCAAGGTCCGCAAGACCAAACAGCTGCGCGTGGTGGGCGCGAGGGAGAACAACCTCAAGAACCTCACCGTCGACTTTCCGCTTGGCGTCATGACCGTGGTCACCGGCGTCTCCGGTTCGGGCAAGTCCACGCTGGTCAACCAGATCCTGTACCCCGTCCTCGCCGACAAGCTCAACGGCGCACGCATCGTGCCCGGCAAGCACACCCGCGTCGAAGGCGTTGACCAGTGCGACAAGGTCATCCACGTCGACCAGAACCCGATCGGGCGCACGCCGCGATCCAACCCGGCGACCTACACCGGCGTGTGGGACAAGATCCGCACCCTGTTCGCCAAGACGCCCGAGGCGCAGGTGCGCGGCTACGGTCCGGGTAGGTTCTCGTTCAACGTCAAGGGCGGCCGTTGCGAAGCGTGCCACGGCGACGGCACGCTCAAGATCGAAATGAACTTCCTGCCCGACGTGTACGTGGAATGTGAGGAATGCCACGGCAAGCGGTACAACCGCGAGACCTTGGAGGTCAAATACAACGGCAAGACCGTCTCCGACGTGCTCGACATGCCCATCGAGGAGGCCGCGAGGTTCTTCAAGGCGTACCCGTCGATCTCCCGTTACCTCGACACGCTGGTCGAGGTCGGACTCGGCTACATCCGCCTCGGTCAGCCCGCACCGACCCTGTCGGGCGGCGAATCGCAGCGCGTCAAGCTCGCCACCGAGCTGCAGAGGCGTTCCACCGGCAAGACTGTGTACATCCTCGACGAGCCGACCACCGGCCTGCATTTCGAGGACGTGCGCAAGCTGCTGCTCGTCCTGCAGGGACTGGTCGACAAGGGCAACACGGTGATCGTCATCGAGCACAACCTCGACGTGGTCAAGTCGGCCGACTGGATCATCGACCTTGGACCGGAAGGCGGAGACGGCGGCGGCACCGTGGTCACGCAGGGAACGCCCGAACAGGTCGCCGAATGCGGGCAATCGTGGACCGGCAAGTTCCTCAAGCCGATGCTGTGAGCCGCCATGACCAACGACATTGAACGGCACGCGCCGGATGTGTGGCGCAAAACCGCCGACGCGCTGCAACGGCAGGACATGGCCTCGATCGACACGTCCAAGGGCGTGAACAGGAACGGTGCGCCGTTGCTCGGCGACACGCGCGACCTGTTCCGTCCGAAGACCGGAGACATCCCCGCGCAGCCCGGCGTCTACAAATGGCGCGACGGCGAAGGCCGCGTGATCTACGTCGGCAAGGCCAAAAGCCTGCGCAACCGCCTGACCAACTATTTCCAACCGCTGTACCTCCTCCATCCGCGCACGCAGACGATGGTGCTCACCGCCCGCAGTCTCGAATGGACGGTGGTCGGCACCGAGCTTGAGGCCCTGACGCTCGAATACACATGGATCAAGGAGTTCGACCCGCGGTTCAACGTGCAGTTCCGCGACGACAAGACCTACCCGTACCTGGCGATTTCGGCAGGGGAAACATACCCACGCGTATGGGTGACGCGTAGTCGCAAACGGCGCGACAGCCGGTATTTCGGCCCGTACGCGAAGGTGTGGGAACTGCGCAAGTCGCTGGACAAGCTGCTGCGCACGTTCCCCGTACGCACCTGCACCGGCAGCGTGTTCCGCAAGGCCGAACTGACCGGGCGGCCCTGTCTGCTCGCCTCGATCGGCAAGTGCTCCGCACCATGCGTCCGCCGCGTCGACGCCAAGGAGCATCGACGCATGTGCGAACAGCTGGTCGGCGTGATGACCGGGCGACTCGGCAAATCGTATATCGCCCAGCTCACCCGCGACATGAAGGAGGCCAGCGCCGAGCTCGAGTTCGAGAAGGCCGCGCAGCTGCGCGACGAGATCCAGATGCTCGGCACCGTCATGCAGCAGAACGCGGTCGTGTTCGACCAGGATGTGGACGCCGACGTGTTCGGCATGGCATCTGACGAACTCGAGGCGTCGGTGCACGCGTTCTACGTGCGCGACGGGTCGATACGAGGGGAACGCAACTGGAGCGTCGAACGCGTGGAGGACATCAGCGACGCGGAACTGATCGCCGACCTCATCGTGCAGGTGTATGCCGGAGAGGATTCCATCGACGCCGGCGACGCCTCCACCAAGGTCGAGGAACGGCGCGAGGCGATCGGATCGACGCAATCGATGACCGCGACCGACGCGACGGCACGGGCGCAGGCGACCCGTGAACGCCATGAACGCCAGGAGCAGACCGGACGGGCCGATCTGCTCGCACCCATCTCCCCGGTTCCCCGCGAAGTGATCGTCCCAGTCGAGCCAGCTCGCCGCGGGGAGCTTGAATCATGGCTGTCCGGGTTGCGAGGCGCGGCCGTGACCATCCGTACCGCACAACGCGGCGAGAAGAAGACGCTGATGGACCGTGCGACGGACAACGCGAACCAGGCGCTGCAGCGCAGCAAGATGAGCCGCATCAGCGACATGGGAGCGCGGTCGGACGCCATGAACGACGTGGCCAAGGCACTGGGCCTCGCGCAGGCGCCGTTGCGCATCGAATGCTACGACATCTCGAACACCGTCGGAGGCGCGTTCCAGGTCGCCTCGATGGTGGTGTTCGAAGACGCGATCGCCAAGAAGTCCGAATATCGTCGCTTTGCCATCCGAGGCAAGGACGGCAATGGCGCGGTCGACGATCTGAGCGCCCTGTACGAAACGCTGACCAGACGGTTCAAACATGGCAACATCGCCGGAGACTCAGGCGAAAGCATGGACAACGAGCGTCGCGAACGCGAAGCGGCCGAAGCGACCGGCGAACACGGCGATATGGTCGAACCGGCATCCGACGGCAATCGCACGGCAGCCCAGATCGTGCAGCAGAACACGGACCGGAGGCGCTTCGCCTACAAGCCGAACCTGATCGTCGTCGACGGAGGCCAGCCGCAGGTGATGGCCGCGGCCAAGGCGCTTGCCGACTGCGGTGTGGACGACGTGGCGCTGTGCGGACTGGCCAAACGACTCGAAGAGGTGTGGGTGCCGGACGACGACTATCCGATCATCCTCAAACGCCAATCCCAAGGCATGTACCTGCTACAACGCGTGCGCGACGAATCCCACCGGTTCGCCATCACCTACCATCGGCAGACCCGGCGAAAAGGCGCGCTGCGATCCGCATTGGACGACATTCCCGGCATCGGCGCAACCTACCAAAAACGGCTGCTCGGCCACTTCGGATCGGTCCGCACCATGCGCGAGGCAAGCGTCGAGGAACTCGAACAGGTCAAGGGCGTCGGCCATGCCAAGGCCGACGCCATATACCGGGCATTGCACGCGCAGCCGCAACAGCAGTCGTCGAACGTCTGACCATGGATCGGGCACGGTGGACGGATGAGTACCGCATCGACCGTCCGTCGTCGCATACGCTAGGATGGGAACGGAACGAAGGAGGGGGTATGGTAGCCATCAATCGCTGCGCCGTGCTCGGCAAGCCCATCGCGCATTCGCTGTCGCCGGTGCTGCACAACGCCGCCTATCAGGCGCTGGGACTCGATGATTGGGAGTACGAGCGTCATGAGGTCGGCGAGGCCGATCTCGGCGATTTTCTGAACGGACTCGACCCGACGTGGCATGGCCTGAGCCTGACCATGCCGCTTAAAAAGACCATCCAGCCGTACGGCACTCCCAAGGATGCGTGGGCCGCGTCACTGCAAGTCGCCAACACGGCCGTATTCGACTGGTCGGCCGCCGCGAGCAACGACGGCCGACCGGCCATCTCGCTGTACAACACCGATGTGCCGGGAATCCTCTACGCCTTCGGGCACGCCTGTGACATCGACTCCGGACCGTCCCTGGAGGAGCGGGATCTCACCCACGCGGTCGTCATCGGCAACGGCAACACGGCCGCATCGGCGGTGAGCGCCGCCGCGGTCATGATCGCCGGCACCTCCTCGGCCTCCCGCGGCACGATCACCGTGGCCGCCCGGCACCCCGGCAAGAACCCCGATCTCGCCCGCATCGCAGCCGACAACGACACTGTCGACCTGCGCGAGACCACGTTGGACGCCATCGACGAAACCCTGCAGGACGCCGATATCGTCATCAGCACGATTCCCGGCCATGCGGCCGATGCGATCGCGCAGGCCATCGAAGCGGACGGCGCATTCCGTCCGCGAGGAATACTGTTGGACGTGGTCTATGATCCCCGGCCCAGCGCGCTTATTCGCGCATGGCGCGAACACGGCGCAATGGCGATGGGCGGCGAGGAGATGCTGCTGTACCAAGCCATTCTTCAGGTGCAACTCATGACCGGCCCCCAAGGCGAAACGGCCTTGAACGGGCGCGATTGGATGACGGCATTGGAACGGCCCATGCGCGAAGCGCTCGAGGAGGCATTGTGATGGATGAACAGGTACGGCAGGCGCCTGTCGCGATGACGGCGAACACGTCCGGCGACAGCGAACCGTCGCCGGCGGACGACTTCGAGGTGCTGCTCATCACCGGCATGTCCGGAGCGGGCCGATCGCACGCCGCGGACAGCGTCGAGGACATGGGCTGGTACGTGGTCGACAACATACCGCCGAAACTGCTGGTCCCGCTGGTCGACATGATGACCCAGGGCGGCGGACGGTCCGGCAGCGGCGTGCACAAGCTGGCCGCCGTGATCGACGTGCGTTCGCGCGAGTACTTCGACGACCTGTCCGCCGTGCTCAGCCACTTGGACGACCTTGGCGTCAAGACCCGCATCCTGTTCCTCGACGCCAGCAACGACGTGCTCATCAAACGTTACGAATCCGTGCGCCGTCCGCACCCGCTGCAGCACGGCAACCGTCTCATCGACGGCATCAAGGAGGAACGCGCCCTGCTCATGAACCTCAAGGAGCGGGCCGACGTCGTCATCGACACCTCAGCGCTGAGCATCCACCAGCTGTCCACCAAACTGTACGAGGCGCTGCTCGGCTCCGGGCCGAAGACGGTGACGGTGCACATCTTCAGCTTCGGCTTCAAATACGGCGTCCCGCTGGACGCCGATTTCGTGGCCGACGTTCGGTTCCTGCCGAACCCGTTCTGGGTGCCGAGCCTTCGCGAACTGACCGGACAGGACAAGCCGGTGGCCGATTACGTGCTCGGCAGCGAAGGCGCGACGGCATTCCTCGACGCCTACGAACAGGCCATCCTCGTCGCGCTGAAGGGCTATGCCCAGGAGGATAAGCATTTCGTGACCATCGCCATCGGCTGCACGGGAGGCCAGCACCGGTCCGTCGCCATGAGCGAAGCGTTGGCCGCCCGTCTGCGCGCGCACGGTCTTGCGGTCAGTGTCTCGGCACGCGAATTGCAGCGACGTCACGCCGAACGGTGATCTGCGGGGCGCATCGTCAATGACCACATGGCGAGAAAAGGTGGTCCAAAGTATGATTAAATGCGCTTGAGTTGTCCAAGTGGTCAGATATCACAGTAAGCCGATAACACGATGGTCCGTTGCCCAGGCGACAGGCCGACACGGCGAAGAGAACGGGAAGTAGGAGGTTGGCTCTTGGCTCTTCTGGATGACGTCAAAAGCGAACTCGCCGCAATCGACAACGAACTGCCTGCGGCCCGCAAGGCGCAGGTTACCGCGATGATTCGTTTCGGTGGCGGGTTGAGGCTCGTGCAACGGCAGATCATCGTGCAGGCTCAATTCGACTCCTTGGAAGCCGCCAAGTGGCTTCAGGACAATATCCGCGATCTGTACGGCCACGAGGCCGCATTGACGCAGGTTGCACGCCAGACGCCCACCGGCACCGTGCAGCGTTATCTTGTCCACGTCGATCGTGGCGGCGCGGCCCTTGCCCTGCAGACCGGCCTGCTCGACCGGCGCAAGCAGCTGGTCCGAGGGCTTCCGGCCGAGATCGTCAACGGCAACATCGCACAGGTCAAGGCGGCATGGCGTGGTGCGTTCCTCGCGCACGGCGGCCTGTCCGACCCGGGCAAGGCCAGCTATCTGGAAATCACCTGCCCGTGCAACGAGGCGGCCCTTGCCTTGGCCGGCGCCGCCCGTCGTCTGGGCATCAGCGCGAAGCCACGCCAGCTGCGCAGTTCCGAACGCGTGACGCTCAAGGACCCCGATGCGATCGAACGCATGCTCAACCTGATGGGGGCGCCGCGCTCGGCCCGTGAATGGACCGGCAAGCGTTCCGACGGCGAGGCGCGCGGCAAGGCCAATCGTCTGGCGAACTTCGACGACGCGAACATGCGTCGCAGCGCCAAGGCGGCCGCGGAGGCGAGCGAGAAGGTGCGCAAGGCGTTCGAGATCCTCGGCGACGACATTCCCGACAACCTCAAGGCGGCCGGTCAGCTCCGTCTCGACCACGGCGACGCCAGCCTTGAGGAACTGGGCCGTCTGGCCGATCCTCCCATCACCAAGGACGCGATCGCCGGACGCATCCGCCGTCTGCTGCAGCTGGCCGACAAAACCGCAAAGGCCAAGGGCATCAGCTTCTGATGCCGACCCGTCCTCGACGGGCGACCGATCCGCAAAACACCGCCTCGCTTCTTGCGAATGGCGGTGTTTTTGTTCGTTCGGCCTTGTATCATCGCTAATGGCGTATCCACGTCACCACTTTTCCCGTGGCCTGTTGCGCATGCTTCGGGCCGCGCGGTTAGGAAAGGATATTCATGAAGACACTCAAGGATCTTGGAGATCTCAAGGGCAAGCGCGTTCTGGTTCGCGCCGATTTCAACGTCCCGCTGGACGGCACCACGATCACCGATGATGGTCGTATCAAGGCCGCTCTGCCGACCATCAAGACGCTGCGCGAAGAAGGCGCGAAGGTCATCCTGATGGCCCACCTCGGCCGCCCGAAGGGCAAGGTCGTCCCCGAGCTGTCCCTGGCTCCGGTCGCCGCCCGCCTCGGCGAGCTGCTCGGCATCACCGTGCCGCTGGCCAAGGACACCTACGGCGAGGACGCCCAGGCCAAGGTCGCCGCCATGAACGACGGTGACGTGGTGCTGCTCGAGAACGTGCGCTTCAACCCGGAGGAGACCAGCAAGGAACCGGCCGAGCGCGCCGCCTACGCCAAGAAGATCGCCGCCCTCGGCGAGGCCTTCGTCTCCGACGGCTTCGGTGTCGTGCACCGTGCCCAGGGCTCCAACTACGACGTGGCCGCCGATCTGCCGGCCGCCGCGGGCCTGCTGGTCGAGAAGGAAGTCAAGGCCCTGTCCAAGGCCACCGAGAACCCGGAGCGCCCGTTCACCGTCGTGCTCGGCGGCTCCAAGGTCTCCGACAAGCTCGGCGTGATCGAGAACCTGCTCGACAAGGCCAACCGCCTCGTCATCGGCGGCGGCATGGTGTTCACCTTCCTCAAGGCCAAGGGCTACGAGGTCGGCACCTCCCTGCTTGAAGAGGATCAGCTCGACAAGGTCAAGGGCTACATCGAGACCGCCGAGAAGAACGGCGTCGAGCTCGTGCTGCCGACCGACATCGTCGTGAACCCGGGCTTCCCGAAGTCCGATGCCGACGTGGCTCCGGAAGTCGTTCCGGCCGACGCCATCCCGGCCGACAAGATGGGTCTCGACATCGGCCCGGAGTCCCAGAAGCTGTTCCACGACAAGATCGTGGACTCCAAGACCGTGGTGTGGAACGGCCCGATGGGCGTGTTCGAGATCGCCGCGTTCGCCGACGGCACCCGCGCCGTGGCGCAGGGCCTGGTCGATGCGACCAAGGCCGGCGCGTTCACCATCGTCGGCGGCGGCGACTCCGCCTCCGCGGTGCGCAACCTCGGCTTCCCGGAGGACGGCTTCTCGCACATCTCCACCGGTGGCGGCGCCTCCCTCGAGTTCCTTGAGGGCAAGGAGCTGCCGGGCCTGAAGGTGCTCGAGTAAGGTTTCACCCCTTCATGCATGTCAGGCTCCCCTCATCCGAGGGGAGCCTCTTTAGTCGTTAGGAGAATCACGGGTATGGCATCCAAGCGCATCCCGCTGGTGGCAGGCAACTGGAAGATGAACTTCGACCATCTCGAAGCCACCTATTTCGTGCAAAAGCTTGTCTGGCTGTTGCGTGACGCGCATTTCGACTACAAACGCTGCGAGATCGCGCTCATGCCGTCGTTCACGTCCATCCGCAGCGTGCAGGTGCTTGTCGAGGCCGACAACCTGAAGATCCGCTACGGCGCGCAATCCGTGTCGGTGACCACCCAGGGCGCGTTCACCGGCGACGTATCCGCCGACATGCTCGCCGCGCTCGGCTGCACCTACGTGATCGTCGGCCATTCCGAACGACGCAAATACCATCCCGAAGACGACGCGAACATCGTCGATCAGGTCCGTGCCGTGCTGGCCGCCGGCATGAGGCCGATCCTGTGCGTCGGCGAAAGCTACGAGGAACGCCGACAGGGCATCGAACTCGACTTCGCGGTCGGACAGGTCCATGACGTCACCCGCGACCTGTCCAGCGATCAGGCGGCCAAACTCATCGTCGCCTACGAACCGGTCTGGGCCATCGGCACCGGCATGGTCGCCACGCCGCAGACCGCGCAGGACGCCGCCAAGGCCATCAGGGACGATCTCGCCGCCACGTTCGACGCGGACGTCGCCGATGCCGTGCGCATCCTGTACGGCGGCTCCGTCTCGTCCAAGAACGCCGTCGAACTCATCGAGGAACCCGACGTTGACGGCTTCCTTATCGGAGGGGCCGCGCTCGACGCCGACGAACTGGCGAGAATCGCGCGACTGACCGTCAAAACGGTGGAATCGCAGCGCCGCTAAGCCTCGCCACCGTTATCTCCCATGTCTCGCGACCGCGCGAATACGGAACGACGCGGGAAATGTTCAAGCCCTTGCGCTATGGTATAGGGCAGTGTGATTTAGAACTGGAGGTTCTCATATGTCCGCTTGGGCCATCGTCAAGCTTGTGCTGCAGATCGTTGTCGTCATCTTCAGCCTGCTGCTCACCCTGCTCATCCTCATGCACAAGGGCAAGGGCGGCGGCCTGTCCGACATGTTCGGCGGCGGCCTGACCCAGAACGCTGGCTCCTCGGGCGTCGCCGAGAAGAACCTGAACCGTTGGACCGTCGTCATCGCCCTGCTGTGGGTGGCGATCATCATCGCCCTCGGCCTGATGACGAAGTTCAATCTGGTCTGATAGCCGGTACGACATTCAATGAGCCATGATCCTGATCGATCATGGCTCATTTTTTCGTGAAAGACAGCCAAGGAAAGGATCGATTCATGGTCACTGCAAACCGCAACCGCGTCGTCATCGTCGGCACCGGTCAGGTAGGCTCGACCGCCGCGTTCGGCATCGTCACGCACGGCCTGTGCAACGAGCTCGTGCTCATCGACCATTTCGCCGACAAGGCGCTGGGGGAGGCCCGCGATCTCGACGACGGCAGCGAGTTCCAGGACCGTCACGTCAAGGTGCGCGTCGGCGACTACTCCGACTGCAAGGACGCGGACATCGTCGTCATCACCGTAGGCCGCAAGCCGCCGGCGAACTCCAACCGCATGGCCGAACTCGGGTTCACGGTCGGACTGGTCGGCGACGTGGTCGACCGGGTCATGGCCTCCGGCTTCGACGGCGTGATCATCATGGTGTCCAACCCGGTCGACGTGATGGCCTGGTACGCATGGAAACGTTCCGGCCTGCCGCGCACGCAGGTGCTCGGCACCGGCACCGCGCTCGACACGTCGCGTCTCAAAACCATCATCGGCGAGGAGACGGGACTTGATCCGCGCAACGTGGGCGGATTCGTCATGGGCGAGCACGGCAACTCGCAGTTCGCCGCATGGTCGACCGTCTCGCTCGGCGGCAAGCCGTTCGCGAGATTCCTCGCCGACAACCAAAGCCGCTTCTCGTCCGTCTCCACCGCCGAGGTCGAGGAGAAGACGCGTCGCCGCGGCGACGAGATCGTCAAGGCCAAAGGAGGCACCAACTTCGGCATCGCATCCACCGTTGCCGGCATCGTGCAGACGATCCTGTGGGACGAACGCCGCATCGTACCCGTCTCTACGCTGCTCGACGGCGAATACGGCGAACATGACGTGTTCCTTGGCGTGCCCACCGAACTGCGTGCCAACGGTGCGAACGAGATCGTCGAACTCGGCCTGACCGACGACGAGCTTGCCAAACTGCATCGTTCGGCCGAAATCGTCCGAGAGCATTGCGAGGGACTGCTGTGAACGGCGATCGTCACGGATATCGGCTGGTCGTCGCCGATCTTGACGGCACGTTGCTGCACGACGGGCAGACGTTCGAGCAGCGATCCATCACCGACCGCTCCGTCGCGACGATCGAACGGATGCATGATGCCGGCATCAGGTTCGCGATCGCCACCGCACGCCCGGTCAGCACCGGACTCGCCTTCGCCGACAAACTGCCGGCCGACGCGGTCATATACCTGAACGGCGCCCTGATCGACTTCGACCCCGCGCATTCGGACTTCGACCTGCTCACCGGCAAACGGCCGGCCAAGGAAGGCCACCTTGCGAAGATCGGCTTCCCGTCCGCCCGCGCCTGCGAGGTGTGCCGCGACTTCCTGCGCGAACTGCCGGGACTCAAGATCGGCATCGTGATGGACGACGTGCGGTACACGAACTTCGACGTCAGCGTCTACTGGAAGACGCAGACGTGGCGCTACACCGATTTTTCGGACGGCGACATCCCGGCCGGCATCGCCGACAAGATCATCGTCTTCCCCGACGACGAGCAGTGGAAACGGCTGGAGACGCTGGTGCCGGACGATTTCGACGTGCACATCTCCGAAGGCACGATGTGGATGCTCATGAGCCCCGAGGCCAACAAGGAGCATGCGCTGCGCATCGTGTGCGACCGGCTGGGCGTGCCGCTGGAGCACACCGTCACGTTCGGCGACGACGTGATCGACATCGCGATGATGCAGGAGTCCGGTCTGGGCGTGGCCGTGGCGAATGCGAATCCGAAAGTGCTCGACATCGCGGACGAGATATGCCCGTGCAACAACGAGGACGGCGTCGCGCAGTGGATCGAGACGAACCTGTCGTGACGGCACGGGTCGGCGTGACGCCGGCATGATGCGCACGGTTTGCGTTCCACGTAACGGAATCGTGCGCATCGCCCGCAGCGGGCGCACGCTAACCTGTTGTGCGTAACGTACCGCACGCAAAACACAGGAGTGAATATGTCGCTGGCCATTCGAGTCATCCCATGCTTGGACGTCGATGCTGGACGCGTGGTCAAAGGCGTGCATTTCGAAAACCTGCGCGACGCCGGCGACCCGGTCGAATTGGCCGCCGAATACTACCGGCAGGGCGCCGATGAGCTGACGTTCCTCGACGTGACCGCATCCAGCTCGCACCGGCAGACCATGATCGACGTGGTGGCCCGCACCGCCGAGCAGATCTTCATCCCGCTCACCGTCGGAGGCGGCGTACGCACGCCGGAAGACGTGGATTCCCTGCTGCGCTGCGGCGCGGACAAGGTCGGCGTGAACACCGCCGCGATCAACGATCCGTCGCTGATCAGCCGCGTCGCCGACCGATTCGGCAATCAGGTGCTCGTGCTGTCCGTCGACGCCCGGCGCGAACGCGGAGAACAGCACACACAGTCCGGATTCGAGGTGACCACGATGGGCGGCCGCAAGTCGACCGGCATCGACGCGATCTGGTGGGTCAAGCGGGCCGAGGAGCTTGGCGCGGGGGAGATCCTGCTCAACTCGATGGATGCGGACGGCACGCAACAGGGATTCGATCTTGAGATGATTCGAGCCGTGCGCAAGGAAGTGAAGATCCCGATCATCGCGTCGGGCGGCGCCGGCAAGGCGGCCGATTTTCCGCCGGCGATCGAGGCCGGGGCCGACGCGGTGCTCGCCGCATCGATCTTCCACTACGGCAAGGTCACCATCGGCGAGGTCAAGGACGAACTGCGTCGCGCCGGCTATACGGTACGCTGACTCTTCCGCCGCACCGTCAACGTCATCGATCAGACAATGCTTATCCAGACAGGAAGCAAGAGGGATATATCAGTCATGGAATACGACAACAGCGCGACGCTCGACCCACGCATCGCGGCACGACTCAAACGGGACACCAAAGGATTGGTCGCCGCGGTCATCCAGCAGTACGACACGCATGAGGTGCTGATGGTCGGCTATATGAACGACGAGGCGCTGCGCCGCACGCTCACCACCGGCAGGGTCACGTTCTGGTCGCGTTCGCGGCAGGAATACTGGCGCAAGGGAGATACGTCCGGTCATGTGCAGTACGTGAAGTCCGTGTCGCTCGACTGCGACGGCGATGCGCTGCTCGTCGAGGTCGATCAGGTGGGGGCCGCGTGCCACACCGGCAAGCGCAGCTGCTTCCTCGAAGGAGGCCCGCTGCCGTGCGTCGAAGGACATCGCACGGCAGCGCAGGAGGATGGCGCAAGCGTAACGGGAGAACAGGAGGATCAGGCATGAGCGAGTGCAGCGTCGAACATCTGACATGGGGCGCGACATGGCCGAGCCGCGAACAGTTCCACGAACTGGCCGACGAAGGCTACCGCGTAATCCCGATCGTGCGGCGGCTGCTCGCCGACTCGCTTACGCCGGTCGGATTCTATGAGCGTCTCGCCGGGGGACGAACCGGCACGTTCATCCTCGAATCGGCCGAATACGGCGGCACCTGGAGCCGCTACAGCTTCATCGGCGTGCATTCGATGGCCCAGTTGCGATCCAATAACGGCAAGGCGGACTGGCTGGGCACCGTGCCGGCCGGCGTGCCGACGACCGGCGACGTGATCGAGGTCGCGCACGCCGCGCTGAAGACGCTCAAGGCGCCGCACGTGGCCGGTCTGCCGAACCTGACCAGCGGCCTGGTCGGCACGGTAGGCTGGGACGCGATCCGCCACTGGGAGCCGACGCTGCGCGCCGAGGCCCCGAACGAAACCGGCCAGCCGGAGACGGTGCTCGCGCTGGCGACCGACATCGCCGTGGTCGACCACGTGTCCGGCTCGGTATGGCTCATCGCGAACGCCGTGAACGTGGACGACAAGCCGACCCGTGCCGACGCCGCCTACAACGAGGCCGTCGCCCGACTCGACCAGATGCAGCGCGACGCGGCCACCCCGGTCGACGGCGAATCTCGCGTGAACGTCCTCGACGAGCGGGCCGCGCAGCCCGAACTGCGGTTCCGCACCGAGAAAAGCCATTACGAGCAGGCCGTCGAAGCCGCCAAACGGCACATCGTCGACGGCGACGTGTTCCAGGTCGTCATCTCGCAACGACTCGATATCGACTCGCCGGCCGACCCGTTCGACGTGTACCGTGTGCTGCGCACGCTCAACCCGAGCCCGTACATGTACTTCATGGCGCTTACCGACGCCGAGGGCCGCGACTTCAACGTGATCGGCTCCAGCCCGGAAACGCTGATCAAGGTCGACAACGGCCATGCGATGACGTTCCCGATCGCCGGCTCCCGGCCGCGCGGCGCGACCCCGGAGGAAGACGCGCGTCTCGCCAAGGAGCTGCTCGCCGATCCGAAGGAACGCAGCGAGCACATCATGCTCGTCGACCTCGCCCGCAACGATCTGAGCCGCGTGTGCGACCCGACCACCGTCGAAGTGGTCTCGCTCATGGACATCAAGCGGTTCAGCCACATCATGCACATCTGCTCGACCGTCACCGGACGTGTGGACCCGCATCTGACCGCGTTCGACGTGTTCACATCGGCGTTCCCGGCCGGCACACTGTCAGGCGCGCCCAAGCCGCGTGCGATCGAGATCATCGACGAGCTGGAACCGGCCGACCGCGGCATCTACGGCGGCACCGTCGGCTACTTCGACTTCTCCGGCAACCTCGACATGGCCATCGCGATCCGCACCGCATTCATCCGCGACCACGAGGCGAGCGTGCAGGCCGGCGCCGGCATCGTGCTCGACTCCGTGCCCGCGACCGAATGGCAGGAGACGCGCAACAAGGCCGAAGCCAGCGTCGAAGCGGTGAAAATCGCCGCACAGCTGCGCGAACTGTAACGCCGACCGGTACGGCCATTCCGATCGGCATGCTGCGCCTACCGTTATCCGTAGGCGCGGCATGCCGTTTCCCGTCGCCGATAGCCTGATTCGGCGATACCCATACGCACGCGATATCGTACCGATCATCGTTTTGTTCATCAACTATTCACAGACACCCCCGTTATCGCGTGCCATCTGACTGTTTTTCGGTTAAACTGTTCTTCAGTTTTGTTCATTTCTCGAAAGGATACGTAGTGAACGACGTGTTCGATCTGTCCGCGCAGAAAATGCACGATCATGGCATGAGCGACGTGGCGATTGCCCAGTTCAAGCGCCTGTACGACGTATGGCGCAACGAGGAGGCCAGCAGCTGGATTCGCGAATCCGACGTTGAGCCGCTGACCGACGTGCCGAGCTTCCACGACGTATACGAGACGATCGACCACGACAAGGCCATCGACGCGTTCGCCAAAACCGCGTTCCTCAAGCTCAACGGCGGCCTCGGCACCTCGATGGGTCTGGAATGTGCGAAGTCGCTGCTGCCCGTGCGCCGTCACAAGGCCAAGCAGGTCCGCTTCATCGACATCATCCTCGGCCAGGTGCTCACCACGCGCACGCGCATGGGCGTGCCGCTGCCGCTGACGCTGATGAACTCGTTCCGCACCTCCACCGACACCATGAAGGTGATCCACCGCAACCGCAAGTTCCACCAGGAAGACATTCCCGTGGAGATCGTGCAGCATCAGGAACCGAAGATCGTCGCCGCAACCGGCGAACCGGCCTCGTATCCCGAGAATCCGGAACTCGAATGGTGCCCGCCGGGACACGGCGACCTGTTCTCCACGATCTGGGAATCCGGTCTGCTCGACAAGCTCGAGGAACACGGTTTCAAGTACCTGTTCATCTCCAATTCCGACAATCTGGGTGCCCGCCCGTCGCGTACGCTGGCACAGCATTTCGAGAACACCGGCGCGCCGTTCATGATCGAGGTCGCCACACGAACCTACGCCGACCGTAAGGGCGGCCACATCGTGCGCGACAAGGCCACCGGCCGTCTCGTGCTGCGTGAGATGAGCCAGGTCCACCCCGATGACAAGTCCGCGGCTCAGGATATCCACAAGCACCCGTATTTCAATACGAATAGCCTGTGGATTCGCGTGGACGCGCTCAAGGCCAAGCTCGCCGAATACAACGGCGTGCTGCCGCTGCCGGTGATCCGCAACCACAAGACCGTCGATCCGACCAATCCTGATTCGACCCCCGTCATCCAGTTGGAAACGGCGATGGGCGCGGCGGTGAGCCTGTTCGACGGTGCGATCTGCGTGCAGGTCGACCGCATGCGCTTCCTGCCGGTCAAGACGACCGACGATCTGTTCATCATGCGTTCCGATCGATTCCATCTGACGGACTCGTACGAGATGGAGGACGGCAACTACATCTTCCCGAACGTAACGCTCGATCCGCGCTACTACAAGACCATCGCCGACTTCGACGAACGGTTCCCGTACGGCGTGCCGTCGCTGGCCGCGGCCAATTCCGTCACCATCGACGGAGACTGGACGTTCGGCCGCGATGTGATCCTGTTCTCGGATGCGAAGCTCACCGATCAGGGGGAGCCGAGCTACGTGCCGAACGGCGAATACGTTGGACCGCAAGGCATCGAACCGGACGACTGGGTGTGATCGGGGGATTATCTCGGTAGGCTGATAGGAAAAAGACCCGTTTTTTTTCGGGAAAATGACGCCATCGCCGAAAATTGCCTCTAATATAGAGTGAGGTGTTGCCATTACGGCGGCACACTTATAACGAAACGTTAACGATACGTGAGGACTAATGGCAGAGGGAACCAACGGAAGGCGGCGTTTTTCTGACAAGTGGGGCAAGCATGAGCTCGACGTACTGGCTGTGTTGTCATCCGCGTTTCCGCAATGGCTTACCTCCCGTCAGATCGCGCAGCGTGTGAAGGCGTACGCGGATTCGTATGGCGAGCTTGCGGATCAGGCGGCCAAGGCGGCATTCGCCAAGCAGTTCCAGCGTGACCGCGCCAAGCTGGCGGCGATGGGCATCGCCATCGAATCGCGGCAACCGGAGTATTCATCCAAGTCCGAAGGTCAGGATTTCGCGTCCTACCGTCTTCAGCTTGGCGACGAACCGCGTATTCGTCTGCACTTCGAGCAGGAGGACCTGCCGGTGTTGGCGGCGGCGAACTACCTCGCCCGTTCCATCTCCGTGTCTTCGACATCCGCCAAGCAGGAGCAGCAGGCTCAGCATGCTTCGCGTACCACGCCTCGTGTGCCGCAGACCCCGATTCCCGGCCTTGGCCTCGATTCGATCGCGCCAGGCCTGGGCACACAGACCATTCCGGAGACGCTGGTCAAGGTGATCGATTCCCGTCGGTTCGCCGCGACCGCGGACGTCGACGGGGAGCATATCAACGTCGCGTACACCGATTCTGACGATCTGGCGATGTTCGTGCTCGAGCATCCCGGTGCCTACGTGGTCAGCCCGCCCGAAGCGGTGGCCGCGTTCCACCGTCGCCTCGACGCCGCCACGCAGTTCGTGCTCGCCGACGAATCGTCCGGCGACAACAGCGCCACGGTCGTCACTTCGGCGATCAGCAGCCATCATGACCGTTCCGCGACGGACGACGATGACGATCCCGAGCTGTCGAAGGCGCACCAGAAGAAGAGCGCCTCGTTCCAGACCGGCAGCGAGGTCGACCGTCGTCTGCGCCTCATGCTGTTCCTGTCCGCGCATCTCGGCGAGGAATACTCGCTCGCCGAACTCGCCGAACGCTTCATCGGCAAGGCGAAGAGCGAGGACGAGCTCAAGAAGTTCGTGAACGTGATCCACAAGGACATCAACACGCTCACCACCGTGTCCGATGACGGCGAGATGGCCGGAAGCCAGTTCTTCGACATCGACTGGTCGCTGCTTGACGCCGAAGGCATCGTCTCGGCCACGAACTCGCTTGGCTTGGAGCGTCTTGCCGGCATTTCGCCGCAGTATCTGAGCCTGTTGACCGCGTCGGTGAGCTATTTGGCACATTCGCCGTTGCTGCCCGAAGAGCAGCGCGATCAGGCGCGCTCGTTGTACGAACGGCTGCACGCGCATGTCGTGCCGGGGGAGACCCCGTGGCTGAGCCTGACCGGATACGAGCTTGAACCGCGCAGCTTCTCCGCGGTCAAACGTGCGATCTCCACCGACTCGCTGCTTGACATGGAATACACGGACGGTGCGGGCCGCACCCGCCGCAAGCTCGTCGCGCCGGCGAAGATCTTCGTGGACGAAGGCGTGTACTATGCGGCCGTATGGACCGACGTCGCTGATGTCGCGCCGAAGGACAAGCAGCATCTAGTGGTCAAGGACACGCGCATCAACAAGGCGAACGGCAAGCCGCGCATCTGGCAGGTGCTGCGCCTCGCCCGCATCGAACGTACCGAACTGGTCAAGCCGACCAAGCCGATCAGCATTCCCGACGTGCCGGTCAACGAACTGCGCAAGTGGAGCTTCGACAACGGCACCGCCGCGGTGTTCATCACCGATCAGCCGGATCTGTCGTTCCCCAAGACGCTGTCCGGCGCCACCGTCGAACCGTACGGCGACGGACAGAAGGTGCATCTGACCGTGTCGTCCGACTCGTGGTTCGTGGCGTTCTGCATCGCGCACGCCCGCCACATCACCGCGGTGGCGCCCGAGACGTTGCGTACGATGATCGTGGCCCGTGCACAGCGCGAACTCAGCGTCAGCCAGCACGACAGCGAAGCATCCGGCGAGTAGCCGTATCGGAACCGCGTAGCGGACAGGTGAAGGAGAGGAACCATGCCTTGGTGGATCTGGCTGCTGCTGGCACTGTTCATGATCGCCATGATCATCGCCGGCGTGGCTTATGCCGTCATCCATGCGATGCGCGGCATTCGTAACGTCAGTGGCGTCGGCGCGCGTATCGGCGAATTGCTGAACGCCATGCAGGAGCAGGAACCGTCTGCCGATGCCCCGCAGACCCCATCCTTCGCCGAACCGCTGACCGAAGTCGCCGACCGATACGCCACGGCGCATGCCCGAGTCGTGGAACGACAGGCGGCCAAGCGCGAACGTCACGTCCGTCAGTGGGCGGAATGGAACAACAAGTAGGATCATGCCGCGTCATCATCGCAATTCCCGTACCGATTCCACGGTTTCTCCGTCTCCTGCGCAACGCTATGCCGCCTTCCAGAAGACCAAGGCACAGGCTCGGTCATTGGCCACGAGGTTCGCGGCGACACTGCCGTTCGAGATCGACGATTTCCAGCGCGAGGCGAACGAGGCCTTGGAGGCCGGACGTAACGTGCTCGTCGCCGCGCCGACCGGTGCCGGCAAGACCGTCGTCGCCGATTTCGCCATGTATCTGGCGCAGGAACGCAACGTCAAAGCGTTCTACACCACGCCGATCAAGGCGCTGAGCAACCAGAAGTACCATGATCTCGTGGCCGTGTACGGCCCCGACAAGGTCGGTCTGCTCACCGGCGACACCTCCATCAACTCCGAAGCCGACATCGTGGTCATGACCACGGAAGTGCTGCGCAACATGCTCTACGAGCATTCGACCACGCTCACCGCACTCGGCTACGTGATCCTCGACGAGGTGCATTACCTCGCCGACCGGTTCCGCGGACCGGTATGGGAGGAAGTCATCATCCACCTGCCGCAATCCGTGCGCATCATCGGACTGTCGGCCACCGTGTCGAACGTCGAGGATTTCTCGCAGTGGATCACCTCGGTACGCGGCGAGACCACGCTGGTCGTCTCCGAAACGCGTCCGGTGCCGCTCGAACAGCATGTGCTGGTTCAGGCCGACGACCATACCGAGCCGGAACTTATCGACCTGTATCAACACGACGAATACGGCCGGCAGACCACCAAGCTCAACGCCGAACTCGTCAACCGGCTCGATCAGCTCGACCGCAGGGCCGCGCGCCGACGTGGCGAGGAGCGACCAACCAAACGCGGCGGCAAGAACGGCCGGGGGCGAGTTGGCGCGAACGGACGACCGGAACGGGGCAAGCCGGAACGCCATACTCCCAAACGCTGGGCGGTCGTCGATGAGCTCAACTATCTCGATATGCTGCCCGGTATCTACTTCATCTTCTCGCGCAACGGTTGCGATCAGGCGGTCGAACAGTGCATCAACGCCGGGCTGGAACTGACCACCGAGGACGAGGTGCGTCGCATCCGCCGCATCGTCGACGAGATGGTCGAGGGCCAGTTGTCGCAGACCGATCTCAAAGCGCTCGGCTTCTCGAAGTTCCGATTCGCGCTTGAAGAGGGGTTCGCCTCGCATCACGCGGGCATGGTCGCCCTGTTCCGTCAGATCGTCGAGCGACTGTTCGAAGAGGGCTTGGTCAAGATGGTGTTCGCCACCGAGACGCTGGCGCTGGGCATCAACATGCCGGCACGATGCGTGGTGGTCGAAAAACTCGAGAAATTCGACGGCACCGGGCATGTGCAGCTCACGCCGGGGGAGTTCACCCAGCTGACCGGCCGCGCGGGGCGTCGAGGCATCGACACCATCGGGCACGCCATCGTCGTGGACCATCGCGGGTTCATCCCGGCCACGGCCGCTGCATTGTCCAGCAAACGCGTCTACCCGTTGCACTCGAGCTTCCGTCCGACGTTCAACATGGCCGTCAACCTGCTCAATTCCAGCGATTACGAAACGGCACGCGTCACGCTTGACCACTCGTTCGCGCAGTGGGAGGCCAACGAGTCGGCATGGCAGCTCGAATCGCAGATCGATACGCTGGAGAAGGCCCTCACCGGCTACGAGCAGGCATTCGTGTGCGATCACGGCGATTTCAAGGATTTCATGACGATCCGCATGAAACTGTCCGATCTGGAGAAGGCCGGACGACGCAAACTCAAGCAGACGTCGTTCCGTACCGACAAGCAGCGGTCGGCCGCGTTCCGCGAACTCGACCGGCAGATCGCCGAACTCAAAGAAGCCGATCGCGAGCATCCGTGCCGCAGTTGCCCCGATCTGCAGCAGCATCTCAAGTGGGGACATCGCTGGGCGCGCGAGACGCGCGAATTGGAGCGGGTGCGGGATCGGTACGATTCACGCACCGGTTCGGTCGCGCGGCAGTTCGATCGTATCTGCGACATCCTGTACCGTTTGGGATATCTCGAGCGGGAGAACAGTCCGGCTGTCGCATCGGTCGATGCCGGCAACGGTACCGACCGTACGGCAGTGGATACCCGTCTTGGATACCGGCTGACCGAACGCGGCCAATTGCTGCGTCGCCTGTACAGCGAACAGGATCTCGTGCTCGCGCAGGCGATCTGCGCCGGCACGTTCGACATGTTGCCGCCACAGTGTCTCGCATCCGTATTGTCGTCGCTGATCTACGAGGCGCGTCGGGGCGGCGGGGGAGAGCCACGCTACTACCCGGGCGGATCGCAAGGACCGGTCGCATGGACGGCGCAGGAGTTGCGTGGCATCCACGGCGAGATTCGCATCGAATGCGAGGATGCCGGGCTGGACGCGCCGGCCCAGCTCGATTTCGGCATCGCCGACATCATGTACGAGTGGGCGGATGGTGAGGAACTCGCGTCGATCCTGCGCGGCACCGAATTGACCGGCGGCGATTTCGTGCGCAACGCGAAACGTCTGGCGGACGTGCTGCAGCAGATCGCTACCGCCGCGCCGTTGCTGGGCGAGAAGGGCGAGAAGCTGGCCCGCACCGCGCATGAGGCGGCGGACCAGGTCAACCGCGGCATCGTCTCATATTCCGGCGTGGACTAAACGGTGAATCATGGTCGCCGGATTGCGTGGCAACGGGAATAGAACGCCCGTCCCAACTGTTCGATAACGTAGTACGGATTGTGATATAAGGAGGAACTCATGGCGGAACGTAGCCTCAGAGGCATGAGCATCGGCGCGAAATCGCTGGAATCCGACGAGAACGTCGATTTCGCGGCTCGTACGGAGGTGGCGTACATCTGTCCGAAAGGTCATCGTACGATCCTGCCGTTCGCCGACGGAGCGGAGATCCCCGAGGAATGGGAGTGCCGTTGCGGCGCCACCGCGCATCGCGAGGGCGACGGCGACCAGGAACCGGACGAGATCACCAAGCCGACCCGCACCCACTGGGACATGCTGCTCGAGCGCCGCAGCGAGGAGGAACTCAAGACCCTGCTCGACAAGCGTCTGCAGATGCACCGCGAGGGATGGATTCCCGACTACGAGTGATGCGTGCCGTCGTTCCGCCGGTTTCATCCGCGGAGCTGAACAACACGTGAACTGATGCCCGGTCATGATGGCCGGGCATAATTGTATGCGTTTGCAATCGTCGGCATCGCGCTTGTTGCCGAACACAGGGGAGAGACGAATATGACCCAGAACCATCCGTTGAACGTCGTGCTGCTTGATCTGGACGGCACGCTCACGCAATCCCACTTCGGCATCATCGCCTGCGTCGTCAAGGCGTTCGAAGGACTGGGATTGCCCGTGCCGGATGATGACGAGCTGCATCGGTTCATCGGACCGGCCATCATTGAATCGTTCAAACGCAATCATATCCCGGATGACAAGCTGGACGAAGCCGTGCGCATCTACCGCGAATACTATGCCGACAAGGCCGTGTTCGACGATCCGAACGATCCGGGCCATCTGGTGCCGGGCCGTCTGTACAACCGCGTGTACGACGGCATCCCCGAACAGCTCGCGGCGCTGCGCAAGGCCGGATATTACCTCGCCATCGCCACATGCAAGCCCGAATACCAGGCAGTGCCGATCTGCGATCACTTCGGCCTGACCGGCATGGTCGACGGCGTGTATGGCGCCAGCCGAGACAATTCGCGACTTGATAAAGACCAGGTGATCCGGTATGCGTTCGACCGCATCGGATTCGACGCCGCGGCCGGCGACCGTGCGTTGATGGTCGGCGACCGTTGGACCGACGCGGACGGCGCATCGGCATGTGGCTTGGATTGCCTTGGATGCGGCTGGGGATATTCCGAACCCGGCGAACTCGCGCAGCACGGTTGCTACCGAAGCATCGACACCGTGGCCGAATTGTCCGGTGCGGTCGAGGAATATTTCGGCTGATTGATTGACTGAAATATAATTTGTTGCGTTCGTGGCCGTACGATCGATCTGCGGTATCTGATATATGTGCGGCTGCGAACGCGTGTGTATCAGATTGTTGTGGATGAGCATTGTTGGAGTGGAATATGCACGGGATGGATTCTAAGTGATAGTGTGCAACACCTGTGTTGCTGGTTGGATTTGTTTGTGTAATCGTATCATTTTGCGTCGAGCAGGTCGAGAATGACATCGGACTTTCGGAACCCGAGTGTCTTCCTCGGCCGGTCGTTCATCTCCTCTGCGGCTGCGTTCAGACAGGCCTGCGAGTATCCGCTCGGGTCGGTGACCTTCGGGAAGTCCTGGCGCCTATTCGTGTTCTCGTTCGTGTCCCGCTGTCACGAGGAGTGCGGATCACAGAAAGTACACGTTCATGTCCAGGGCGGTCGAGATGCGCCTGTAGCACGAGCTCGGATCCTTGGTCCACGTCAGCGAGTTTCTCAGGTGCCTGGACAGATGTCGCATCTGGTAGATAATCACCCTGCTGGACGTGTTCCTCGTCATGTCAGTGCGGCAGGGTAGTGCCCGAGATCTTGCGCACTTTGGTCTTCGTCCGTCCCTGTGACGATGATCAGTTCGCTGCTGGTACGGTCTCACCGAGTCGGGACATGTCGAGGTAGCGTCGT
>NZ_JBKEWJ010000005.1:127836-138088 GCF_056357555.1 Bifidobacterium sp. LH_230 | reverse complement strand
TGATGTGACCTGGTTTTTGTTCCGTGTTTTATCTCATTGATGGGAGACTAGGAACATGACCGGAAAGACTCGTTATACGAAGGAGTTCCAGGCGAGGGCGCTCAGGCTTCTGGAGGAGTCCCGTGCGAATCATTCGTCGGAGACGAAGGCCGTGGCCTCCGTCGCGCAGAGTCTGGGCATCGCCCCGGAGACGTTGCGCAGGTGGAGGAACAAGGCCGACCGGACGGCCGCCGAACAGTCCGCGATTAGCGCGGAGGAGACGGCCGCCGAGTTGAAACGTCTGCGCGCCGAGGTCGCGGAGCTGCGCAAGGCGAACGAGATACTGACGACGGCGTCGGCTTTTTTCGCGGCCAGGCTCGACCCGACACGGCGTTGAAGGCCGCGTACATCGACGCCTTCAGGGACCGTTTCGGGGTCGGGCCGATCTGCCGTGTCCTGTCGGCCGCGTTGGATTGCGGGTTCCTGACCGCGCGCGGCTACCGCATGTTCAAACGCCGTCCCGTCAGTCGTATGGGGGCGCGCCACGAGGCGTTGGCGCGTGACATCACCATGATCCGGGAGGACGAGTTCATGCGCGTGTACGGATACCGGAAGGTATGGCACCAGCTCATCCGTCAGGGCTGGGATCCACGGGAGGTCGGCAGGGACCAGGTCGCCCGCATCATGCGCGGGCTCGGCTTCCAAGGCGTTCGGGGCGGCAGAAGGCCGGTCACCACGGTTCCCGCCAAGGGCCGTGGCGGCAGGCTGGACCTGGTCGAACGCAAGTTCTCGGCCTTGGCGCCGAACCGGCTGCACGTGGCCGACATCACCTACGTTCGCCTGGCGGACGGCTCGTTCGCGTACGTCGCGTTCGTCACCGACGCGTACGCCAGAAGAATCGTCGGCTGGGCGACGGCCTCCACGATGCGTACGGAGGAACTGCCGTTGCAGGCGTTGGAGCAGGCCGTCGTGTGGGCGGGATGCCACGGCGGCGCCGACGGGTGCGTGCATCACTCGGACCACGGCAGCCAGTACATAAGCCTCGTGTACTCCACGCACGTGGCCGACGCGGGCATGCTCCCCTCGACCGGCACGGTCGGCGACTCGTACGACAACGCGCTGGCGGAACGCACGAACAACACGTACAAACGCGAGCTGATCTGGGTCAACAAACCCTACCGGAGCGTGGCCGAGCTGGAGTATGCGACGATGCGGTGGGTCTCGTGGTACAACACGAAGCGTCTGCACGCCTCCCTGGGCTACAGGACACCGGAACAGGTCGAGAACGAGTATTATCAAAAGCAGATGGCACAAGCCGTCTCATAGCAGAGACGGAACAAAAATCAGGCCACTTCACACGGATGTCATCCGCAATCCGCCCCGCAAAGGGCAGTATTAGCGGGGCAACGCTTGGAGGCCCCCAAGTTGCCCCGCTACGCATGAGCCGATCGCGGCGATCACCAGACACCGGATCGCGCCCGGCCGACGGCGAGCGCCCCGGCACATAGGCCCTTCAACCGCGACCATCCATCAACGCCGAAGGGTCCTATCGCGGACTCATACAAACAGGGGCTGGAACGGCGTGATCAATCACACATGCCATTCCAGCCCGTCATTCGTCAAACCGCAAGACCAGTTCGCAACGTACCGACCAGCCCAGCCTTCACAGCTCTCCGACCAGCCGCCTCACGGCCTGCAGCTCGCCGGCCAGCAACCTCACGGTCCGCAACGTACCGACCGGTCATCAGCCTCACAGCTCAGGCAGCTCGCGCGAGGCGATGAGCTTCTTGTACCACTTGAAGCTGTCCTTCGGAGTACGCTCCTGCGTCTCGTAGTTCACGTAAGTGATGCCGAAGCGCTTGGTGTAGCCGAACGCCCACTCGAAGTTGTCGAGCAGCGACCACACGAAGTAGCCGGCGAGCGGCACGCCGGCCTCCATCGCGCGACGGGCCGCGTCGAAGTGCTTGGTGAGGTAGTCGATGCGATCGTTGTCGTGCACTGCCTTAACCGTTTCACCTGTTGCCGGGTCCATCTCTTCGACCAGCTGGTCCGGGCAGGCCATGCCGTTCTCGGTGATGAACAGCGGATACTCCGGATAGTCGTTGTGCAGACGCACCAGCAGGTCGTACAGGCCGTTCGGGTCGATGTTCCAGCCCATTTCGGTGTGGTCGCCGGGCGTCGGCAGCCAGTCGATGTCGCTGCAGCCGGGGAACGTGCTCGCCGCGGTGGACTGCGGGAACTGCGGACGGTCGCTCATCGTGACCAAACCGGTTGAGTAGTAGTTCAGGCCGAGCAGATCGATCGGCTGGTGGATGATGTCGAGATCGCCGTCCTTGATGAACTCCCAGTCGCAGATGCCCTTGGTGACCGCGAACAGTTCGTTCGGATAGTAGCCGCGCAGCATCGGGTCAAGGAAGACGCGGTTGGCGATCAGATCAGTGCGGTGCACGGCGTCCGCGTCGCCGCGGTTGACCTGCAGGTTGAGCGTGACCGCGACCTTGGCGTCCTCCTTGGTGATCGTCTGGTGAAGCGCTTCAGCAATCAGGCCATGTGCCAGGTTGACATGATGCACGGTCTCGAACGCAGCCGGACCGCCACCGAGGCCCGGGGCCTGCTCGGTGCCGCCGTAGCTCAGGTAGGAAACGCACCACGGCTCGTTGACCGTGATCCACGTATCGACGCGGTCGCCGAGACGCTCGCCCATCACACGAGCGTAATCGGCCACGCGCCACGCGGTGTCGCGGTTCTGCCAGCCGCCCTTGTCGCCGAGATATTGCGGCAGATCCCAGTGGTAGACCGTCGCGCACGGCTTGATGCCGGCCTCGAGCAGCTCGTCGACCACACGATCGTAGAAGTCGACGCCCTTCTCGTTGACCGGACCGCCGTCGGTCGGCAGGATGCGCGGCATGGCAATGGAGAATCGGTAGGAGTCGACGCCGAGGTCCTTGAGCAGGGCGATGTCCTCCTTGTAGCGGTGGTACGAATCGGTGGCCATGTCACCGGTGTCACCGTTGACGGTGTGGCCAGTGTGGGAGAACGTGTCCCAGATGGACGGGCAGCGGCCGTCCTCGTTGACCGCGCCTTCGATCTGGTAGGAGGCGGTGGCGGTGCCGAGCATGAAGTCCTTGGGCAGCTTCATTGAGGGTCCTTTCTTGCTGACGTTTCGTTGTCGCCTGCACCGGCCGGATGCCCGGCACAGTTCGGCGAAGCGCATTGCGTGTTCGGTTATCTGATGATCCGGTTTCCCGATTCATCGTCATCGGCCACCATCGTTAGCGACCGATCGGTAATTTACTTCGTCGATAGTGAGTGTATCATATTTTTTGTGAAGCGGTTAAGGTGTTGCGTGTCATGACTTCACGGACTGCAACAAGCACGTCCGAAGCATCACGTTCCACGCATCGCACACCGCACCTGCAGACAACAGTCGTCCTGCACACCGCAATCAACGAGGAGCACCAGTTCATGACCACATCAGATCAACACACCGCACGCGCCACCGCGGCAAGTCATCAGAATCTGCACACGCCGTACGGCGCAGGATATCGCAACGATCTCGACGCATATCCGAACGCAATCAGCGAAGGCCCCTTCCATACCGGTCCGGGCACGAAACTTGGCGATATCATCACCGCCGCGGACGGCACGATCACCGTGCGTCCCAACCATCCGGCGCTGCGTACGATGGGCCGCATCGACGATTCGGACCCCACCGACCCGTTCTGGATCTATCCGTACACGCAGACCGCGTTCCGCTTCACCGGCACGTCGCTCACGGTCACGCTCGCCAACGACTGGAACTACGGCGATACGAAGATCGGCGTCATCATCGACGGCGTACAGACCGCCGTGCGCATCCCGTCCGGATTCACAAACGACAACTCCCCCGCAACCACCACCTATTACGGCCCGTACACGATCACGCTGGCCAAGCACCTGCCTGACATCGAACATGAAGCGGTTGTGTTCAAGCGGCAGGACGGCATGCATTATTTGGAGATCATCGGGTTCGGCCTCGACGCCGGCGCCGAGGTGCTGCCGCCGCTCGATCCCGCACCGACCCGCCGCATCGAGGTGTTCGGCGACTCGGTGTCCTGCGGCGAGCGCAACGAGGCCGCGCTGTACGTCGGCAAGGCCGATCCCGAAGTGGACTTAAGCGGTTACAGCAACTCGTGGTATTCGTACGTGGCGATCACCGCGCGCAATCTCGGTGCGGCGCTGCACGATACGTCGCAGGGCGGCACGTCGCTGATCGACGGCATCGGCTGGTTCGCCGGGCCGGATTACGTCGGCCAGGAGACGATCTGGGACAGTGTCGAGTACAACCCCGCGCTCGGCGGCCGCAGGGCGTGGGATTTCTCGCGGTATACGCCGCATGTCGTGATCGTGGCGGTCGGGCAGAACGACTCGCACCCGAACGATTTCATGGCGGACGATTACGACGGGGCCGAAGCGGCGCATTGGCGCGCGCAGTATGTGGAGTTCCTGCGCAAGCTCCACGCCGTGTACCCGCATGCGACGATCATCTGCGCGACGACCGTGCTCATGCATGACCCGTCGTGGGACCGCGCGATTGGTGAAGCGGTTGATATCTTTAACGCTTCAGCTGATCGTTCCGGCATCGCCCATCATTTCCTGTACACGCGCAACGGTGCGGCGACCCCGGGGCATCCGCGCGTGGCCGAGCACGAGGAAATGGCCCGTGAGCTGACCGCGTTCATCGAGTCGCTGGGCGACGATATCTGGAAGGACTGACATGAGCGAAGAGCACACGACGCCGGTCACCGTGACCGGCCCCGCACCCGGTACGAACGCATCCGGGTTGGCAACCAGCGGCGCTGAAGCGGTTAATGACGTCAACAAGCCGCTCGGTACGGCGCGGCTGCGACCGGCCGCGATCTTCTCGCATGACATGGTGCTGCAGCGCCGCCGTCCGATCCCCGTGTTCGGCACCGGAGAACCCGGCCGCACGGTCGTCGTGACGCTGCGGTCAAGCGAGACGGGCGACGTCAGCCGCGACGCCATCACTCTGTGTCTGGCTGCCCGAACCATCGATTCAGCTGACTCGGCATCGGCAACGCAACGCAACGATATCCAAGCTGAGCCAGTCCAGCCGACTCAGCCCGACTCGTCGTCCACCAACACGCCGTCACACGCCACTTCCGACAGCATAAGCACATTCGGCACGATCGACGACCGCGGCAACTGGCTTATCACGTTGCCTGCGATCGAAGCCGGCGGCCCCTACGAGCTGACCATCAGCGACCACTCCGGCATCACGCTGAAGTATCTGAACGTCTACGTGGGCGAAGTCTGGCTCGCCGGCGGCCAGAGCAACATGGAGGTGGAACTGCGCAACAGCGACCATGCGGATGCGGCCATTGCGGCAAGCGCCGATCCGCTGCTGCGGTTCTACAACACGCCCAAATCCGGCGTCATCGACACCGATCTTGAGGACCAATCAATCTGGCAGGTCTGCGGGCCGACAACCAGCGGCTGCATGTCGGCGGTCGCATACTACTTCGCGCGAAAACTGCGCGCCGAACTCGGGCCGGATGTACCGGTCGGCATCGTGGACTGCTACATTGGCGGCACGTCGATCACCGCATGGATGAGCCGCGCTACGCTGGAGACCAGTGAGGCCGGTCGCGGATACCTTAAGCGGTTCAATGATGAGATCGCCGGCAAAACGGACGAGCAGTTCGCAGCTGAAACGGTTGAGTGGCAGACGAAGTTCGATACCTGGAACACCGCAATCGGCAAGGCCCGCGAAGCCGAACCGGATATCACGTGGGATACGTTGAACGCGCGGTACGGCGAATGTCCGTGGCCGCCGCCGACCACGCCGACCTCGCAGTACCGTCCGACCGGACCGTTCGGCACGATGGTCGAACGCGTCGCGCCGTACGGCATCGCCGGTTTCCTGTGGTACCAAGGCGAGAGTGACGAGACGTACTGCGATTCCTACCGTGAACTGTTGGGGATGCTGATCGGCGAGTGGCGCGGATTGTGGCATGATGAAGCGCTTCCGTTCCTGATCGTGCAGCTGCCGCAGTGGATTGCCAAAACCGCGGCCGAGCAGAACGCCGATCCGATGTACTGGCCGGTGATCCGTGCGGCTCAGTGGGACGCGGCGCACACGATTGCACATGTGTATACGATTGCAACAATCGATTGCGGCGAGTTCGACAACCTGCATCCGACCGACAAGCGCACGCCCGGCGAGCGTCTTGCCGACTGCGCGTTGCACAACGCGTATGGTCGCGCCGATATCGCCGTGGACGGACCGACTGTCACATCGTGCACGGTTCGTCCGGCGGCTGGTACGGCTGATGATGCCGCGCATCATACGGTGACGCTGCGGTTCGATCATGCGGCCGGCCTGCATTTCGATGGCACGGTGCCAGGCACTTACGGTGCGGATGACAACGATCCGTTGCGCCGTTCGGCCGATGATTCCGGTTTCGAGATCGCCGGCGCTGACGGCGTCTTCCATACCGCTGCAGCGACAATCACCGATCGGTCCGACGCAGACTCCGTTGTGCTGTGCATGTCGGCAGAGGCGTCGCAACCGGTTGCAGTCCGCTACGCATGGCGCAGCTGGGGGCCGGCTCCGTTGCGTAATGGAAGCGGGCTTCCCGCCGCGCCATTCAGTATTACTGTGCGTTAATGCATAATGCGCCCTTGTACGTCAATGTACGAGGGCGCATTTCTTATTCGATATGTTCTGATTTGGTTTGTGTTATTTGTGGTGGAATGCAGAAAGCCCCGGTACCTTCGTGGTATCGGGGCTTTCCTTAACGTGTGATGCGGCGGTGTGCTACTCTCCCACACCCTGTCGAGTGCAGTACCATCGCCGTGCCAGGCCTTAGCTTCCGGGTTCGGAATGGGACCGGGCGTCTCACCTGGGCCATGACCGCCGCAAATCTTCAATTAACATCCCCGGGACGAATCCCGGAGGGAAACGGTGATGGTTCGGGGACCGGATAGGGGACGCGGTTGATTCGTTTCGTGCGCAGTGTTCAATGTCATAAGCGGTTGAACCAGTCGAGTGATGCGCGTCCCAACCAATGGTTGGGATGAGTGTATTGCCTTTCCCCCGTTAGTACCGGTCGGCTCCACCCCTCGCGGGGCTTCCACGTCCGGCCTATCGACCACGTGTTCTGCATGGGGGGTCTCGAGGATCAAGTCCTCATGGAATCCTTATCTTGGAGCGGGCTTCCCGCTTAGATGCTTTCAGCGGTTATCCCTTCCGAACGTAGCCAACCGGCCGTGCCACTGGCGTGACAACCGGCATACCAGAGGTTCGTCCACCCAGGTCCTCTCGTACTATGGGCAGGCCTCCTCAAGATTCCAACGAGCGCAGAGGATAGAGACCAAACTGTCTCACGACGTTCTGAACCCAGCTCGCGTGCCGCTTTAATCGGCGAACAGCCGAACCCTTGGGACCTGCTCCAGCCCCAGGATGCGACGAGCCGACATCGAGGTGCCAAACCATCCCGTCGATATGGACTCTTGGGAATGATCAGCCTGTTATCCCCGGGGTACCTTTTATCCGTTGAGCGATGCCGCGCCCGTGCGCCGGCACCGGATCACTATCTCCGACTTTCGTCCCTGCTCGAACCGTCGTTCTCGCAGTCAAGCCCGCTTGTGCGATTACACTCGACACCCGATTGCCAACCGGGCTGAGCGGACCTTTGAGCGCCTCCGTTACTCTTTGGGAGGCAACCGCCCCAGTTAAACTACCCGCCAGGCACTGTCCCAGACAAGGATGACTTGCCGTGGTTAGACGTCAAACGAGAACAGAGCGGTATTTCACCTTGCGACTCCACCCGAGCTGGCGCCCGGGCTTCGAAGTCTCCCGCCTATGCTACACAATCCGCGCCTAACGCCAATACCAAGGTATAGTAAAGGTCCCGGGGTCTTTTCGTCCTTCTGCGCTTAACGAGCATCTTTACTCGTACTGCAATTTCGCCGAGCTCCTGGTCGAGACAGTGGGGAAGTCGTTACGCCATTCGTGCAGGTCGGAACTTACCCGACAAGGAATTTCGCTACCTTAGGATGGTTATAGTTACCACCGCCGTTTACCGGGGCTTGAATTCACCGCTTCACACCGAAATGCTGACGGATCCTCTTAACCTTCCGGCACCGGGCAGGCGTCAGAGCGTATACAGCGGCTTGCGCCTTCGCACGCTCCTGTGTTTTTGGTAAACAGTCGCTACCCCCTGGCCTGTGCCACCCCCAAAAGCTCCCCAAGCAAGTTGGATCACCATCGGGGGTCTCCCTTATACCGAAGGCACGGGAGTGATTTGCCGAGTTCCTTGACCAGGATTCGCTCGATCGCTTCGGTATTCTCTACCTGACCACCAGTGTCGGTTTGGGGTACGGGCGGCAAGAGCCCTAACGCCGAAGCTTTTCTCGGCAGCATGGGATCACCGGATTCGGGCATACGCCCCCATCATCGCGCCTCACCCTCGTGCACCCCGGATTTGCCTGGGATGCGGGCCACACGCTTGACCACGGAAAACCACCTCCGCGGCCGGCTACCCTCCTGCGTCACTCCTGCGTCGACCTACTACCGCTACAGTCCCAACAGTCCACGGATCACCAACCCGAAGGAAGGATCACCACGAACCGGAGGTTAGTACTCACGGCCTCGGTTTTGTCGGTCTCAAGCCGGTACGGGAATATCGACCCGTTCATCCATTCGACTACGCCTGTCGGCCTCGCCTTAGGACCCGACTCACCCGGGGACGACGAGCGTGGCCCCGGAACCCTTGGTCATCCAGCGGACGGGATTCTCACCCGCCTCTCGCTACTCATGTCTGCATTCTCACTCCCACACAGTCCACAGGGGTTTACACCACTGCTTCGCCCCGTGCAGGACGCTCTCCTACCCAGTATCAAGATACTGCCGCGTCTTCGGTGGCGTGCTTGAGCCCCGCTACATTGTCGGCGCGGAACCACTAGACCAGTGAGCTGTTACGCACTCTTTCAAGGATGGCTGCTTCTGAGCCAACCTCCTGGCTGTCTATGCGACTCCACATCCTTTCCCACTTAGCACGCGCTTGGGGACCTTAGACGACGATCTGGGCTGTTTCCCTTTCGACGACGGAGCTTATCCCCCGCCGACTCACTGCCGGCATACACGCCACGGGTATTCGGAGTTTGGCTGCTGTTGGTACCCAGTACGGGCCCGCAAGCATCCAGTAGCTCTACCCCCCGGACGCAATCAACCGACGCTGCACCTAAATGCATTTCGGAGAGAACCAGCTATCACGGAATTTGATTGGCCTTTCACCCCTAGCCCCAGGTCATCCCCCCGGTTTTCAACCCAGGTGGGTACGGCCCTCCACACGGTCTTACCCGCGCTTCAGCCTGCCCAGGGCTAGATCATCCCGCTTCGGGTCCAGGACACGCGACTCACAAACGCCTTTTAAGACTCGCTTTCGCTACGCGTACACCACACGGCTTACGCTCGCCACATGCCACTGACTCGCAGACTCATTTTTCGATAGGCACGCCGTCACCCCGAAAGGCTCCGACGGATCGTAGGCGCACGGTTTCAGGAACTGTTTCACTCCCCTCCCGGGGTGCTTTTCACCTTTCCCTCACGGTACTAGTACGCTATCGGTCGGACAGGAATACTTAGGCTTACCCGACGGTCCGGGCTGATTCACTCGGGATTCCACGAGGCCCGAGCTACTTGGGAACACGACCGGAAGACCCTGGCCCTTCGGCTAAGGGGCTGGCACCCGCTGCGGCCCGGCCTTCAATCCGGTTCGCCTCAGCCAGAGTTTTATCACTTCCGCCCGCCGCGTCGGCGACGGGACACGCGTCCCACAACACCGGCAACGCAACCCCCGACGGGTATCACACGCAACCGGTTTGGCCTCATCCGCTTTCGCTCGCCACTACTCACGGAGTATCCTTTCCTGCAGGTACTGAGATGTTTCACTTCCCTGCGTACCCCCCGCAAAACTGCGGTGACCACCCATAACGGTGGCCGGGTTCCCCCATTCGGACATCCTCGGATCAAAGCCCTGTTGGCGGCTCCCCGAGGCCTATCGCGGCCTCACACGTCCTTCATCGGTCCTGTCCGCCAAGGCATCCACCACACGCCCTTGCAAGCAACACACCACAACGGTGAACATTGCACGCATTCAAACGAGCTGATTCACGCTTGACGACAAATCATCACACTAACGATCACAAAACGATCAAACAACCAGACTCCAAACGGAGTCCGGCGAAAAAACAGCAAAACAACAAG
>NZ_JBKEWJ010000005.1:0-127811 GCF_056357555.1 Bifidobacterium sp. LH_230 | reverse complement strand
TTCTGCTCGCGTCCACTATCCAGTTCTCAAACCACCACACACCACACCCGCAGACAACCGGAAACCAGTTCCAGCCCCGCCAAGCATGGGCGCGAACCGCACCAAGGAAAACCCTTGGGGTGACGGTCCGGGGACCCAAAAGCGCATCCACACCACTCCCCGCAGGACAAACCCGCGAGCCAACGATCTCTTCCACACCAGCAACCCCGACAGACACCGGAACCATTCCGGCCGCGGGGCACACACCGGCTTCCAAACAGAAGCCTGAATTCTCCGTAGAAAGGAGGTGATCCAGCCGCACCTTCCGGTACGGCTACCTTGTTACGACTTAGTCCCAATCACGAGCCTCACCTTAGACGGCTCCCCCCCATACGGGTTAGGCCACCGGCTTCGGGTGCTGCCCACTTTCATGACTTGACGGGCGGTGTGTACAAGGCCCGGGAACGCATTCACCGCGGCGTTGCTGATCCGCGATTACTAGCGACTCCACCTTCACGGAGCCGGGTTGCAGGCTCCGATCCGAACTGAGACCGGTTTTCAGGGATCCGCTCCACCTCGCAGTGTCGCATCCCGTTGTACCGGCCATTGTAGCATGCGTGAAGCCCTGGACGTAAGGGGCATGATGATCTGACGTCATCCCCACCTTCCTCCGAGTTAACCCCGGCGGTCCCTTATGAGTCCCCGGCCGAACCGCTGGCAACATAAGGCGAGGGTTGCGCTCGTTGCGGGACTTAACCCAACATCTCACGACACGAGCTGACGACGACCATGCACCACCTGTGAACCCGCCCCGAAGGGAAACCATATCTCTATGGCTGTCGGGAACATGTCAAGCCCAGGTAAGGTTCTTCGCGTTGCATCGAATTAATCCGCATGCTCCGCCGCTTGTGCGGGCCCCCGTCAATTTCTTTGAGTTTTAGCCTTGCGGCCGTACTCCCCAGGCGGGACGCTTAACGCGTTAGCTCCGACACGGGACCCGTGGAAAGGGCCCCACATCCAGCGTCCACCGTTTACGGCGTGGACTACCAGGGTATCTAATCCTGTTCGCTCCCCACGCTTTCGCTCCTCAGCGTCAGTAACGGCCCAGAGACCTGCCTTCGCCATTGGTGTTCCTCCCGATATCTACACATTCCACCGTTACACCGGGAATTCCAGTCTCCCCTACCGCACTCCAGCCCGCCCGTACCCGGCGCAGACCCACCGTTAAGCGATGGGCTTTCACACCAGACGCGACGAACCGCCTACGAGCTCTTTACGCCCAATAATTCCGGATAACGCTTGCACCCTACGTATTACCGCGGCTGCTGGCACGTAGTTAGCCGGTGCTTATTCCAAAAGTACACTCAACACCCCGAAAGGTGCCTTGATCCCAATGAAAAGCGGTTTACAACCCGAAGGCCTCCATCCCGCACGCGGCGTCGCTGCATCAGGCTTGCGCCCATTGTGCAATATTCCCCACTGCTGCCTCCCGTAGGAGTCTGGGCCGTATCTCAGTCCCAATGTGGCCGGTCGCCCTCTCAGGCCGGCTACCCGTCGAAGCCACGGTAGGCCGTTACCCCACCGTCAAGCTGATAGGACGCGACCCCATCCCATACCGCAAAAAAGCTTTCCCACAAGGCCATGCAACCCAGTGGAGCATCCGGCATTACCACCCGTTTCCAGGAGCTATTCCAAAGTACGGGGCAGGTCGGTCACGCATTACTCACCCGTTCGCCACTCTCACCCGGAAGCAAGCTTCCAGGATCCCGTTCGACTTGCATGTGTTAAGCACGCCGCCAGCGTTCATCCTGAGCCAGAATCGAACCCTCCACAAAAAACTTCATGAAGAGAACCATTGAATGACTCTCAAAACATTAAATTGACGAGAAGATTCTTAAGGAAGAACCCCTCACAAAACCTCACCCCTCGTTACCCCACTCTCATGGACTCCCCAAAACAGGAAGCGAGGAATGAACTGGCAATCATTGACTATAAAGAAGTAGTACAAACACGCTCTTGAGTTCTCAAACCACCACCACACGATCAGCCCGCAACCTCAAGGAAGAGGACCACTCGCTGACCGGCAGCAAGAGATAAGCTTACACCCACAAGCCCAACCACGCAAACCGGCAAGCATCACAAAACCGGAAACCGTTGAAAACAAACAGCTCCCCCGGCGTGTCGCAAAAGCCCAAACCACGCCCAACACCACCATCATAAACCCCAAAATCGCCGTTTCGATGTCCCAATTCATGTCTCGGACGGCGTGTCGCAACATTTCAGCCGTCGGTCAGCCGCCGTTCATCATCGATCCATGTATATAAACGCATCATCGCACTACACAAGCAGCCGACAGCCAACCGGAACAAGATTTCTCCGCTCCGGCCTACGGCCTACGGTCGAAATGACAAAACAGAAGACAGCACTACAACAGTCCAAATCGAAACAGCAAAAGCAGAAAACGCAGCATTGCAACCCACGTCGACACGACAAAACGGGAACGCAGCACACGTCGAATCGCAGCAAACCGCAAACCGACGAAACGCAACCGGCGTATACCTATATATATGACGAAGAAAATCGCAGTATTAACCGGCGCGGGCATCTCCACGTCCGCAGGCATCCCCGACTTCCGCGGCCCGGACGGCGTCTGGACCAAACATCCCGAACAAATGAGCGTGTACGACATCGACGCGTTCCTCACCAATACAGAAGAACGCGAGTATTCGTGGCGCTGGCAGAAGGAATCGCCCGTGTGGAACGCGCAGCCCGGCACCGCGCACAAGGCGCTCGTCAAGCTGGAGCAGGCGGGGCTGCTCACGCTGCTGGCCACGCAGAACTTCGACGCGCTGCACGAGAAAGCCGGCAATTCGCCGGACGTGATCGTGAACCTGCACGGCACGATCGGCACGTCGCACTGCATGAAATGCCACGCGAAGTACGACACGGCCGACATCATGGCGCGATTGGACGAAGAACCGGACCCGCACTGCCACCGCAAGCTGCCGTACAACGGGAACATGCCGTGCAACGGGCTGATCAAAACCGACGTCGTCTATTTCGGCGAGCAACTGCCGGACGGGGCGATGGAGAAGTCAATGAAGCGCGTCACCGAGGCGGATGAGTTCTGGGTGATCGGGTCGACGCTGGAGGTGTTCCCGGCGGCGTCGCTGGTGCCGGTGGCCGCGCAGGCCGGGGTGCCGATCACGATCATGAACATGGGACGCACGCAGTACGACCGGCTGGCCACGCGGCTGATTCGCGAGGATATCGCGGTGGCGCTGCCGCAGCTCGTGGACGAGACGATCGCGGCGGCACGGTGATCGCGACGGCGGGGTGACTTGCCACCATATTCCGGGGCTTGCCGCGCTAGAGCATCGCTGAGCAGGGCGAATCCCGGGATCTATGCGCATGTCGCCCCGCTGCAAATATTTGCGGGGCAAAACCCGGAGCACATAAGCGGCTCGCCCCACTGAGCACCTTTCCCGCGGGGCAGATCCCGGAAACCGTATGCCATGCGCCCCGCCAATCCACCTCTTAGCGGGGCGAATCCCCGAAGCTACATGCCGCACGCCCCGCCAAAAGGCGCTTTAGAGGGGCGAATCCCGGAACCCGCAAGCGGCTCGCCCCACTGAGCACCCTCTCAGCGGGACAAATCCCCGAACACATAAGCATTGTGCCCCGCAGGGAACGATCCCAGCGGGGCACAATGCTTATAACCAGCGCGCATCAGCGCACACTAAGCGCACAACGGCCGATCCGCCGCATATATCAGCGCATATCAGTAGATGCGCTTCGGCTGGAAGCCGGCGTTGCGCAGCGCGGCAAGCACGCGATCGATGTGATCCGGGCCGTTCGTCTCGACGGTGACGCTCAGCGACACCGCGTTCGTGTAGTGGCCGGACGCCTTGAACTGGTCGTGATCGAGGGCGATCACGTTCGCGCGCTCCTGCGCGAGCAGCGTGGCGACCTTGACCAACTGGCCCGGGATATCCGGCAGCTCGACCTCGAAGTTCATGATGCGGCCACGCGCGATCATGCCCTTCTGAATCACCGCGCCGATCGTGACCGTATCGATGTTGCCGCCCGACATGATCGGCACCACCACATGCGGTCCCGGCGCGGACACAAACTTGCGCGAACGCAGGTTCAGGTGCTCGAGCGCGGCCAGCGACACCGCGCCCGCCGCCTCGACCACGAGCTTGTGCTTTTCGAGCATGAGCAGGATCATCTCGTTGATGTCGCGCTCGGTCACGGTCACCAGATCGTCGAGGAACTCGTTGAGCAGCGCGAACGGCAGGTCGCCCGGGTGCTTGACGGCCACGCCCTCGGCGGAGGTGATGACCTGATCGGCCGGAGTCACGCGGCCGGCCGCGAACGAATCCTTCCACGCCGGCGAACCCTCCGGAATCGCGCCGATCACGCGCACATCCGGCTTGAACGTCTTGATCGCGAGCGCCACGCCCGCGCCGAGGCCGCCGCCGCCGAGCGGCACGACCACGTCGGTCACGTCCGGCACGTCCTCGAGAATCTCCAGGCCGATCGTGCCCTGGCCGCAGATGACCTCGTAATCGTCGAACGGCGGCACGTAGATCATGCCCTGCTGTTCGCTCAGTTCGAGCGCGTGCGCGGCGGCCTCGTCGAACACGTCGCCGTAGAGCACGACGTCGGCGCCGTACGCCTTGGTGGCGTCGACCTTGAGCGGCGGGGTGATGGTGGGCATGCAGATCGTGGCCTTGGCGCCACGCTCGCGGGCCGCGTAGGCGACGCCCTGCGCGTGGTTGCCGGCGGAGGCGGTGACGATGCCGCGAGCGAGTTCCTCATCGGAAAGCGAGGCGATCTTGTTGTATGCGCCGCGGATCTTGAACGAGCCGGTGACCTGCAGGTTCTCGGGCTTGAGGAGAATCTTGTGGCCGGTCATCTCGGACAGAATCGGCGAAGGGATGATTTCGGTGTGACGAGCGGTCCCCTTCAACCGTTCGGCGGCGAGCTTGAGTTCGGCCGCATGGTCACGCTGCAGTGCTTTGAGGACGTCTTTTTGTTCCATGTGCGATATTGTATGCGCCGCGGTGGGCGAAGACGGCGCGGATTCCATCTGCAAAACCACTCTGCTGCGGGAATGCTCCGCGCCCCAAGATGGTCTTATGCAACTCATATCGTTCCGTTATCTGCCAGTCCCATCAGTCCTGCGATTGAGAGGCTAATAACGAACTCTGCGGACATCAGTTTGTCGATCGAGAGGCTACAAACAAGGCACACCATTGCTATAGCTGTCGAAAAATCAACCTTTTTGCGGCAACCGCGTCGTACACACCGGCATGAGCAGCCTCTCGATCGTCAAACCGACCCGTGCAGAAGAGGAAATCAGCTTCTCGATCGTCAAACTCTCGACTGAACCAAGTGATTTCTCCGATCGAGAGGCGCACAGCCCTTTACAAGCGAATCACCGCGCCCTCCCACGGAGCAAGCTCGTGCTTGGCGAGCGATGCGGCCGCATGATCGGCGTCGTACGTGGCGATAACGATCGCATCGGCGGTCACTGCGGGCAAACCATCCACCAGCGCCGCGGACTCGGCCGGCAGATCGACCGTGCGCCCGGACAGGTTGACCACGACCAGCAGCCGTTCATCCCCGAGCGTGCGCGTGAACGCATACGCATGTTCGTCGTCCGCGTCGACCAGATCCCATGCGCCGGCCGACACCACCGGGTTGCCGTGCCGCAGCGCGATCAGCTGCTTGTAGAAGCCATACACGGAATCGGGATCGTCGAACTCGGCGGCGGCGTTGATGCTGGCATGGTTCGGGTTGACGGAGATCCACGGCTCGTTCGCCGCGTCCGGCGCGGTGAATCCAGCGTACTTGGACGCGTCCCATTGCATCGGAGTGCGGGCGTTGTCGCGGCTGATCAGTTCGAGCGCGTCCATCATCGACTCGGGCGACTGGATCTTCGCTTCCTCGACGCGCTGGCGGAACGCGTTGAGCGATTCGAGGTCACGGTACTGGTCGAGGCTCTTGAAGTGCGCGCCGGTCATGCCGAGTTCCTCGCCCTGATAGATGTATGGGGTGCCGCGATGCATGTGGATGAGCAGACCGAACGCCTTGGCGGAGCGGACGCGCCCCTCCTCGGTGGTGTCGTCGCCCCAGCGGGAGACGACGCGCGGCTGGTCGTGGTTGCAGAAGAACACGCTCGCCCAGCCGGCCTGCTTGACGGCCTCCTGCTGGCCGGCGAGCTTGTCGCGCAGGTTGGCGACGGTGAACGGCACGACGTCCCACTTGGAGGTGGGCTGCTGGTCGATGCTCACGTGGTCGAACAGGAACAGCATGTCGAGTTCGCGGTTGGCGGGGTCGGTGATGTGCTCGTTGCGCTGCGGGGTGACGCCCGGCGCTTCGCCCACGTTCATGAATCCTTCGCGCTTCTCGAACACTTCGCGACGCATCTCCTGCAGGAACTCGTCCACGCGCGGGCCGTCGGAGCACCACGGGAACGGCGAGGAGTAGCCTTCCGGCCCGACCGGGTAGTCGTCGATTTCGGAGCCGGGTTCGCCGGGCAGCTTGCCGTTCTTGTCGATGGTCTTCGAGATCTGCGTGATGACGTCCATGCGGAAGCCGTCGATGCCGCGATCCAGCCACCAGTTCATCATGTCGTACACCGCGTGGCGCACCGCAGGGTTCTCCCAGTTGAGGTCGGGCTGTTTCTTCGAGTACTGGTGGAAGAAGTATTCGCCGCGCTCGGGGCAGTATTCCCACGCGGAGCCGCCGAAGTACGAGCCCCACTCGTTCGGCTCGGCGCCGGGCGTGCCTGGCTCGAAGCCCGGGCGGGCCGGACGCCACCAGTACCAGTCGGCGTGCGGATCGTTCTTGTCCTTGGACGCCTGGAACCACGCGTGCTCATCGGAGGTGTGGTTGACGACGAGGTCCATCACGATCTTGATGCCGCGCTTGTGCGCTTCGGCGAGCAACTCATCCATGTCGTCGAGCGTGCCGAACAGCGGGTCGATGTCCTGATAGTCGGAGATGTCGTAGCCGTTGTCGTCCTGCGGGGATTTGTAGACCGGGGACAGCCACAGTACGTCGACGCCGAGGTCGGCGAGGTAGTCGAGGCGGGACGTGATGCCCTTGAGATCGCCGAATCCGTCGCCGTTCGTGTCCTGGAACGAGCGCGGGTAGATCTGGTAGACGACCGCGTTGGCCCACCACGGGTTTGGGGTCGCGCCGTTGGTGCGAACGTTGTCGGGCAGTGCGGATCGGTTGAAAGCAGTCATCATCGGCTCCTTTGCTTGGGTTCCTGCTTGGTTGCGGTTGTTCTGTTTTCCGTTCGCTTTCAAGGATAGGAGACGCGCAATTACATTCCTATTCGGCCGGCGCGTTGGTGTGGCGGAATGGAAAAACGCGGTATTTTATGTTCTGGGAATGAAATCCGACGGTGGAACGGACGCGAAGGAGACGGACCGTATGACTCAGGAGTTTCCGCACTGGTTCGCGGGTTCGGAATACACACATCGCGTGGCGCGGGCGGTTGCACAGTACGGACCGATCACACGCACCACACTCGCGCCGTTGCTCGGACTGTCGCAAGGCGCATTGTCGCGCATCACCGGCGATCTGATCTACGCCGGCGTGATCGAGGAGCTGCCAAGCGACGCATTGCCGCACGGCCCGCTGCCGCAGGGATTCACGGTTCGTGAAAGCACGGAGCGACGCGGTCGGCCGCAGACAGCGTTGGCATTATGCGCCGACGCACGCACGTTCATCGGCATCAAGGTGCACGGTACATCGGCGATCGCGGCCGTAGTCAACGCGCACGGCGAGGTCGTATCAGGCCGCCACGAACTGCCGTTCCCGGACCGCTCCCCCGAGCAGGTCACGGCATGTGTCGCACGGCTGATCGGCGAATGCCAACGTGAGCTGTCGGCGACGTCGTTGCCGGCTCCCACGGCGGTAGGCGTGGCGGTCGGCGGTCATGTGCGCGATGATGCGGTGGTCACGTTCGCACCGTTCCTGCGCTGGGATCGGGACGTTGATTTCGGATCGATGATCGAGGCTGCGACCGGGCTGCCATGCACCGTATACAACGACATCGATTCGCTGCTGGTGGACGCGAGCTGGTTCGGACCGGGCGTTGGAATGGAAGCGTTTGCGGTGCTCACGATCGGCGTGGGGATCGGCTATTCGCTGGCGATGCGGGGCGAGCCGGTCACGTACCCGGATAAAAGCTACGGTCTGCTCGGGCATGTGCTGATCGATCCGGACGGACCGCGCTGCATCGCTGGGCACGTTGGGTGCGCGCAGTGCCTGACCGATGATTCGATAGCGGACCAGTACTCGCGGCTTGTGGGGCGACCGTGCACGTTCGCGGATTTCGTAGCGGACGCGCAGGCCGATGTGCCGCAGGCGACGCGACTGGTCGATCTGACGTGTTTCCGTCTGGGGACGTTGATCGCGACGATTGCGAATATCGCGATGCCGTCTTGCGTGATGGTGGCCGGCGAGTCCGCGTTTTTGGCGAAGATGAGCATTGATGCAATCCGTGACGGCATCAACCGATACCGGCACAGCCAGGCCGCGCCGGTGCGGTTCACGGTGGTCGATCACGACTGGCAGCTGTGGGCGAAGGCGGCGGCTGCGCGGGCGATCGCGCGGTATATCGGGTGATGCGCGTCGCGTTTTCACGCTTACACGACCTGTTTTTGTCTCACTTCACCTATTCGACTGATTTTTGACAGGGTATGACAGGCAATCTGTCACGCTTGATCGAAAGTCCGGTGCAGTACAGGAGCGTGACAACATCATTCGTTGCAATTTCAACGATTTTGTCTCCTGCCGTACAAGGCTGTTGCACGATGATTGTCACACAATCGGCGATATAACCATTTTGGCGCTGGTGTGACACTGTTTTCTGCCACACCAGCGCAAAATTCCCTAATACCGGGAAAGTGTGCCAAGCTCACTGCCGAATGGCGGTGAACAACACGCTCTGCGCAGGCTGAGCCGTTAAGCGGGAAGTCCAGTGGACTTCCCGTAGGCGAAGTGAGCGGGCGCGCTATATGCGCCCGCGAATGCATCCGGCGTGAGCGGTGTTGCTCACTGCCGAATGGCGGTGAACAACACCGCTTGCGCCGGATGCAGGGACGGCGGGCGCAGACCGTAGGTGGCGAGGGCGCGGCCGGTCATGAGGATGCCGTCGGGCGTCCACCATCCGAGCGCGGACTGGCCGTTGCCAATGCCAAGACCCGCCAGATCAAGGTCGAGCCACAGCGGCTGGATGCGATACGTGCCGTCCGGGTCGAGACCGGGCACGCGAATCGGCGCGGCCGGATACGTGGCCGAGGTGGTCAGCTGCGTGAACCGGTAGAACGCGGCGGAACGGTCGGGCTTGACCATGCCGTCCACACGCACCGCCGGGTCGGAGCAATCCGAGTGCACGCACGTATCCACGGCGAACCATTCGCGGTGCTTCTTGAATTCCGCGATCCACTCGCCGAGCTTGGCCACGTCCGCATCCGGTTCCTTGAGCAGGTTCCATTCGACGCCGAGGTGCCCGAAGAACGCGGTCGCCATGCGCATTTCCTGACTGGTGGCACGATGCGTGGAGTGCGCGGGGCTCGCGCCGACATGCTCGCCCATCATGAACGGCGGCACGAGCAGCGACGTGTACCGCTGGATGTCCGCGCGTTCGACCGGGTCGACGCAGTCGGATACCCAGATGCGGTCGGCGAGTTCGAGGATGCCGAGATCGACGCGACCGCCGCCCGACGAGCAGCTTTCGATTTCAAGCCGCGGATGCGCTTCCTTGAGATCACGGAAGATCCGGTATACGGCCAACGTTTGCGCATGGATGGCAGGACGACCGGTGCGCGGCGAGACGGCTTCGGTCACGAGCTTGTTGTGGTCCCATTTGATGTAGTCGACGCCCAGCTCGCCGACCAGCGCATCGATCGCGCCGTATACGTATGCATACGCGTCTGGATTGGTCAGATCGACGACCTGCTGCGACCGCCCCTGCATCGGCAACCGGCCCGCGGTCGGCCGCAGCACCCAATCCGGATGCGCGCGGAACAAATCGGAATCAGGATTGACCATCTCCGGCTCGAACCACAGTCCGAACTCCATGCCGAGCCCATGCACGTAGTCAGCCAACGATCGCAGACTCTTCGACCCGTCCGGCCACACGTCCTGCGAAACCTGCCAGTCGCCGAGGCCGCTCGTATCGTCACGGCGCGAGCCGAACCAACCATCGTCCACGACGAACCGTTCCACGCCGACCGCCGCGGCCTTGTCTGCCAACGCTGTCAACGTATCGTAGTTCTGATCGAAGTACACGGCCTCCCACGTGTTGAGAATCACCGGCCGCGGCTTGTCGGGGACGCCGTGTGCGCGCCGCCAATCGTGATGCACGTTGCGAAGGTATGCATGAAAACGCGCGGCGACTTCGTTCAGACCATGGCCGAACGAACCGTAGACCCATGGGGTCGTGTAGGCGGCAGGGATGGCTGAAGTCGCGGCCGGCGAGGCGGAATCGGTCGCGGCCGAAGTGTCGCAATCGTGTGCAACATCCACAGCCGCCAGCGTGATCTCGCCGCCGAGCAGCACTTCGCCGCCGCCGATCACGCCGGTCGTGTACGGCAGTCGTTCCGCGGACAGCACGCTGTTGCCGCTCCAGCCGACGTGCACGGCGTACACGTCGCCGCGCGTGAAGCCGAAACCCGGTTCGCCGGCGGACAGCAGCAGGCTCGCGTCGAAGTCGGGGCGGCCGGCGAGCGCGAGTTTTTCGAACCGGCCGACGGTGAGCGGCTGGCGTTGCGGACTGCGTTCGCGCAGGTGATGACCGGTGGCGGTGAGGATTTCGGATGCGTCGGCCGGCAACGGGAAGCCGAGTTCGACGTGGCCGATGTCGAGGCTGCCGCTGCCAAGGTTCGCAACTTCGAGCCGCTGGCGGACGAGGCCGGATTCGTCGAGTTCGCAGGTCCAGGTGATGCCGACGCCCTGTTCGCGGTCGGCGGCTTCGACGGTGACGGTCGGGGTCGGCTGTGGGTCGCGGGATGCGGCGAGTTGGTCGCCGACGGTGACGTGCGCGGACAACTCACCCGGTTCGGTATCGTCAGGCTGATCGAGCAGTGCCGCGGTGACGGCTTCGACCGCGAACTTGCAGTACAGTTCGACGCCGTCGCGCCGGACGACGAAGCGCGGCGCACCAAGCCAGGATTCGGATTGCGTGGGCAGGATGGACGGCCATGCGGTGTTGTCGAGCGCACCGGAGACGCGCTGCGGGCGCAGGGCGTCATACAGGTTGACGACGGTGCTCGGATCGGCGAGCGGACGGCCCCAGTGGACGAACCGCGGCAGGTCGTCGTCGGGGAAGACCAGTGCGATGGCAACGTTTGCGTCGGATTGCTCGGCGTAGACGGCGGTCAGATCGGTACCGTCGGTGCCTTGGAACTGTTCGATCAGCGGCATTGCTTGCTCCTTGCGTATGACTGGACTCGCGGCGCGAGCGCACGATTGCGGACGGACTGACTACGGTTGGTTGGCGTACCGATATCGATGGTACGCGGACGCGGTTTCCTTGTCAGGATGCGGAGTGTTTGCGGATGCTGGAAAGAAAAGCAGAATCGCGCTTGTGCACGATGTTGTGTTGTCTGCCGCCGCACTGACGCGCCGTGTAACGCTCCCTCAGTCACGCTTCGCGCGACAGCTCCCTCAGCCGAGGGAGCCGAGAATAACAATGCGCCAATTTAAACCCGCACAGGCTAATACTTTGTTGGACTTAATGTGACGGTTTTGACGCTCCCCCAGTCGGCTTCGCCGACAGCCCCCTCAGCCGAGGGGGCCAAGAATAAAGATGCGTCAAACCCGACAAAATACTAGCGGCGGGCGGCGAAGAAGTCGGTGAGGATGCGGGCGCAGTCGGCTTCGCGCACGCCGCCATAGACTTCCGGTACATGGCCGACGTGCGGGTCGCGCGGAATATCCCAGATCGAGCCGCACGCGCCGAGCTTCGCATCCCACGCACCGAACACGATCCGTCCGATATGCGTCTGCACGCACGCGCCCGCGCACATCGGGCACGGCTCCAACGTCACGACCAGCGTGCAATCCGCCAGATTCCAACTGCCCAGCCGCCGCGCCGCATCGCGCATCGCCAGCACTTCCGCGTGCGCCAACGGATCGGCTACGCGAGTCGCATGTATCTCGCCGGCTTCCACATCATCGTGCACAGTATCACCGTCGCAGCCCGTCTCACGTCCCGACAAACCGGCGTCTCCTGCCGATTGTCCCGTGTGACTATCGTCATGCACACAATCTGCGGCGAGTTGGCTATCAGCGACCGTTGCCTTGGTGCCATCTATCAATGGATGATCATCGTGCCGTCCCTTCCTCGACCGAGCATCACCCACGAACGGCCCATCCGAATCCGACTGCATCGCGCGTGCGTTGCAGCCCTCGCCGATCACGCGACCGGCCGCATCCAGCACCACCGCGCCGACCGGCACCTCCCCATCAGCCGCCGCTTCGGCCGCAAGCGCCAACGCGCGGCCCATCGCCTCGTCATTCGTCATGCATCCCAGTCTACGGGCCAGTAAGGCACACGCCGGCCTCCCCCGTCCTCATCGGCTGCCAGTATCCTACCGCTCACCACATTGCGTGATATTTGTGCTAGTAGTAGATGGCTACTAGCACAATCATCACGCGAACAGGGCCGGATGCGTGACATTCGTGCGAGCAATGACCGACTCCTAGCCAAAACATCACGCCAGAGAAACCATTTGCGTGATATTTGAGCTACTAAGCACCGGGTACTAGCAAAAACACCACGGCAGAAGCAACCGTCAGCGCAACTAATTCAGGACGAAGCCGCGGATTTCCGGGAATAGTTGCGCGGAGCAACCGTCAGCGCAACTATTCCCGGACAATGCGGCTGTTTTCCGAGAATAGTTGCGCTCAATGCAACGGCAATCACAGACCACAGACCGATACCAAGTCCGATCTTCGCACCGAACGGCAGTCGCGTCGGTTCGCATCCGGTACAAGCCGCTTTCGCGCCCAACGAAAACCGACAGTCGAGGCGGCCCGCGCCCAACAAAACCGCCCCGCACCACGCGCACAATCGCCCAGCGGAAACGTAACGTGTCGCGAAGCGCGGGGCTGGTAGGCTGAACACGGCAAAGGCAGCCGCGGGAGAAGGAGGAGAACGTGGCGGTTTTTGAACTCATCCTGTGCATCATCGCGGCGGTCGTGCTGTCCTCGTTCATCAGCAGGTTCATTCCGAAGGTCTCGACCCCGCTCGTGCAGATCGCGCTTGGCGCGATCGCCGCGCAACTGCCGTTTTTCCCGGACGTCGAACTCGACCCGGAACTGTTCATGGTCCTGTTCATCGCACCCCTGCTGTACCTCGAAGCTCATGAGATCGACAAGTCGGAACTGTTGCGGTCGATCAAGCTATCGTTGTCATTGGCGATCGGACTGGCGATCGCAACGATGGTCGCGGTCGGCGTGATCCTGCACGCGATCTGGCCCGCGATCCCGTTCGCCGCGGCCCTCGCGCTCGGCGCGGCACTCGGCCCGACCGACGCGGTCGCCGTCAGCTCGCTCGGCAAGGAGGCCGCGCTGACCAGACGTCAGACCGGCGTGCTCAAAGGCGAATCGCTGTTCAACGACGCATCCGGCATCGTCGGCTTCCAGTTCGCGATCGCGGCGGCCGTCACCGGCCAGTTCGAGGTCGGCGAAGCGGCCGGCGAGTTCGTGATGTCGTTCATCGGCGGCGGCCTGTTCGGCCTGGCGATCGGCATGATCGCGAACTGGCTGTTTGAAACGATCCGTTCGCTCGGCTGGGAGACGACCACCACGCGCATCCTGATGGAGCTGTTCCTGCCGTTCCTGCTGTACTTGGCCGCGGAGGACGTGGCGCACGTGTCCGGCATCCTGTCGGTCGTCGCGTCCGGCCTGTTCATCCGCTTCGACCGCACCGGCATCGGTCCGAACGTGGCGCGCACGAACATCGTGTCGAACAGCGTGTGGGGCGTGCTTTCGTTCACGTTGAACGGCGCGGTGTTCATCCTGCTCGGCATGCTGCTGCCCGACGCGATGGGCACGAGCTGGGACGACCCGGGCGTGAGCAATACGCTGCTGATCGGCGTGATCCTGCTGGTGTCCGGCGTGGTGATCGTAATGCGATTCCTGTGGGTGAGCGTGATGCTGCGCCTGGCGCGCGACGTGACCACGCACCAGCGGCGCAAGATGACGCCGGAACGACTGCGTTCGGCCGCGGTGATGACGTTCGGCGGCGCGAAGGGCACGATCACGCTGTCGCTGATGTTCACGATCCCGTACGCGCTGGCGAACGGCCACTGGTTCCCGATGCGTGACGAGCTGATTTTCGTCGCGTCGGGCGTGATCATCGTGACGTTGCTGCTGGCGAACTTCCTGCTGCCGCTGCTCGCGCCGAACCGGTCGAAGGATACGTCGCTGGAGATGACCGAGATCACGATCGAGGTGCTGCGGCGGACGGTCGAGGAGCTGACCGGCCGCGTGACCGACGACAATCGCCGCGCGATTTTGATGGTGATCGATTCGTATACGAAACGCATCACGCGATTGAAGCAGCGTGCGGGAGAGCTGGACCCGCAGGGGTACGCGCAACTGCAGATCGACGCGCTCGGCTGGGAGAAGGATTACGTCAAGCAGCGGCTGATCGATACGAAACGCAGCAAGGAAGGCACGCAGGCGAGCCGCGATCTGGAGATCGAGGCTTGCGAACGATTGCTGGATCAGATCATGAATTCGCTGCGGCATATCGACACCGATCGCAAGTCGGGCCGCGCGATGTGGCAGATCAAGGGTCGTGCGCGCGCGTTGCAGCGGCGTGTGCTCACGTTGATCCGGCGCACGTCGAGCCGCATCCGCCACACGACGCCGCTGATCAGCGACGATGCGGTGTTCGCGCACTCGCGCATGGTGCAGCTCGACGCGTTCGACCATGTGATCGACCGGCTGTACGAGGAGATGACGCGCGACAAGTACAACACCGAGCACTGCACGATGCTGCTGCTCGACTACCGTCGCGCCGAGTCCGCGTTGCGCGCGCGGCCGAACATGAGCGGCAGCGCGCAGACGATCACGATGGCCGAGGACGTGAAACGCGAGAGCTACGGCATCGAATTGGGCGTGATTCAGGACATGTTCGAGGCGGGCGACATCACGCGAGCGCAGGCGAAGGCGTTGCGGCGCAACGTGTACGTGATGAGCGTGGATGCTGATTCGAGCATCTAGCGGGGTGCCGAGCATGTCACCCCCTCAGTCAGCTGCGCTGACAGCTCCCCCTTCAGGGGGAGCACAGCAACTGGCAATCACAGCACGCCGGAGGAGATGCCGTTGAGCAGCAGCCACTGGCGCAGGTCCGCGAACTCCTCGAGACTGACCTCGTGGCCGAGCGCACGGTAGCTTTTCGTGGTCAGCCACGTGTGCTCCTCGAGCCATGCGGCGGCCGCGAACAGTTCGTACTTGGGGATCACCGCATCGTTTTTGCCGTACACGTAGAACACCGGCGTATCGAAATCCGCGAGCCGGTCGTCGGCCGGCGCGGTGCCGGGAGCGTTACCGGGAGCGATCGGGCCGGACAGCGAGACGGCCGCGCGGTAGCGTTCGGGATGGATGCGCAGCAGATGGATGGCCAGCAGACCGCCTTGCGAGAAGCCGATCGGCACGATGTCGCGTTCGATCGGGATGTGCTCGTCGACCCAGCGATCGATCGCGATCGCGGCGGCGTAGGCGGCACGGTCGAGATCGTCGCCGGACGGCGGTGCGGACGCGGCGGTCTGGCCCGGGAACCACGAGTAGGCTCCGGGCACATGACCGTCGGGCTGTGGTTCCTGCAGCGTGATCGGCGCGCGCAGCGACACGTAGTCGTTGTACGGCGCGATGTAGCGCATGATGTCGGCGAGGTCCTCCTCGTTCGAGCCCCAGCCGTGCAGGCACAGGAACATCGGACGGCCGGGCATGGCGTCACCGCCGCCGCGCGAATACTGCGCGTGGGTGATGGCTAGTGGCTGCTGCACGATCGACCTCGGTTCTGTGGGTGGACTTGATGGGGGTTGGAGGCGGGGCAAGGCATTGGATGTGGTGGGGGGTTCATCCCCTCAGTCAGCTGCGCTGACAGCTCCCCCTTCAGGGGAGCAGAGAGCTAGCCTATGTCACCAACACGTACAGCTCGCCTCCGGAGTAGAGAGCCAGCGGGGCTGCGCTAACGTTTCGTTGGACGTGGCGGGGTATTCACTCCCCCAGTCAGCTGCGCTGACAGCCCCCTCATCTGAGGGGGCCGAGGATGGAGGTCAGTGGTTCCGCAATAACGGGCCTCGCTGCCTAGTGGCTCCATACCGCCGCGTCCGGGTCGTCGTCCGGGTTGTAGCCGTCGTCGTCATACGCCGACGAACCGGCCTCGTTGTACGTGTACTCGTCGTCCACCACACCGGAATCGGCCTCGGCGTTCAACGCGTCCACGTCCTTCTTGTCGAGCTTGTACTGCGGCAGCACGTTCTCGATGTAGCTCTTCACGGCCTCGGCCATCGGCACGTCATGGCCGGCCTTCTCCGCAAGGAACCAGCGGTGGTCGAGCACCTCGTGGAAGAACTGCGCCGGCTCGATCTGCGAACGGTACTCGCGCGGGATCATGCGCACGGTCGGCTCGTACACCTCACGCATCCAATCCGTCGCGACGATCTCCAGCTCCTCGCCTTCACGCCACGTCGACGCGCGGTACGCGTCCAGATCGTTGAGCAGTCGGCGGGCCTGGTTCTCCTGCACGTCGAGGCCGGTCAGACGCAGCAGCTTGCGCGACGCGTAGCCGGCATCGACCACGCGCGGCCGCACGAGCACGCGCTTGCCGTCCTCCGCGGTCTTCATCTCCAGCTCGTCCACGTCGAAGCCGAGCTCGTTGAGCTTGTTGACGCGCTTCTCGATCTTCCACATCTCGTCCGGGTTGAATTTGTCGGTGTCCGTCAGCGCGCTCCACAGCGAGTGGTAGCGGTCCGCAAGCCGGTTGCCGACCTCGATCTCGTCGACGTCGCTCGGCAGCAGTCGGCCGGACGCGAGATCCATGAGTTCGCCGATGATGTTCGTGCGGGCGAGGTCGATATCGTACTCGCGCTGGCCTTCGGTCAGGTTGACGTGCAGGTCACCGGTTTCGGCGTCGACCAGGAACGCGGAGAACGCGTCGGCGTCGCGCAGGAACAGGACGTTCGACAGCGAGACGTCGCCCCAGTAGAAGCCGGCGAGGTGCAGGCGGACCATGAGCACGGCCAGCGCGTCGATGAGCCGCTCGGCGGTGTCCGGACGCAGGTTGCGGGCGAACAGCGCACGGTACGGCAGCGAGAACTTGAGATGCTTGGTGACGAGGATCGCCTCGAGCGGCTCGCCGTCGTGCGTATGACGGCCGGTGACCACGGCGATCGGCTGGACGGTGGGCAGGTCGAGCTTCTGCAGTCGGCGCAGCAGCTCGTACTCGCGCTCGGCGACCTGACGGGTGATCTCCTTCATCGCATACACCTCGTCGCCCACGTGCACGAAACGCACAACGTGACGGGAGATGCCTCGCGGCAGGTTGGCGAGCAGCTCGGCCGGCCAAGTGGCGAGCGGCTTTTCCCACGGCAGGGTGAACATCTTCGGGTTCGAGCTGGCGGCGGTGATCTTCAGCGCCTGCGGCTCGGGAGTTTCGGCGGACGCATCCTCGGCTTTGACGGATGTGGCCTTGAGGGCGCGCGGGTCCAGTTGGGTCAAATCGTTAACTTCCATAGCACTCCATCGTACTTGTACAGGCGGAACGGCTTGCGGGCGGCCTAGGTACAAGAAAGGCCCCGCTACTACGCGGGGCCTTTCCAACGAGGCCTAAGAGAGGAAGAGAATGCCTCGTTTAATGGTTGACACGGTTATCTCTCCGTGCCAAGTATCTACTAGTTCAGACGCAGCTCGGTCGACGGAGCGAACAGGTGCATCTTGGACGGGTCGATCTTGATCTTGACGGTCTCGCCGACCTTCGGCAGCGCACGCGGGTTCACACGAATCGTGGTGAGCTTGTTCTGGTCGGACATGACCTGAGAGGCCTCCGCGGCGGAACCATCGGTGATGATGTTGCCGTAGATGTAGCCGTCAGAACCAAGGTCCTCGACGTTGACAACCTTCAGGGAGAAGGCGTTCGGGTCATCCGGGGTAGCCAGGGAGGCGTCCTCCGGACGGAAGCCGACGACGATCTTGCCGCCGTCCTCAGCGGTCAGCTTGTTGACGGCCTCGGCCGGCAGATCGACGGTGTCCTCACCGATCTTCGCCTTGCCGTTGACCACCGGGTGGGTGTTCAGGTTCATCGACGGGGAGCCGATGAAGCCGGCGACGAAGACATTGGCCGGGCGATCGTACAGCTCGGTCGGAGCGCCGACCTGCTGCAGGATGCCGAGCTTGATGACGGCGATGCGGTCGCCCATCGTCAGAGCCTCGGTCTGATCGTGGGTCACGTACAGGGTGGTGACACCCAGCTGACGCTGCAGAGCGGCGATCTGAGTACGGGTCTGGACACGGAGCTTCGCGTCGAGGTTGGACAGCGGCTCATCCATGAGGAAGACCTTCGGCTCACGGACGATTGCACGGCCCATAGCAACACGCTGACGCTGACCACCAGACAGAGCCTTCGGCTTGCGGTCGAGGTACTCGGTCAGGTCGAGGATCTCGGCGGCCTTCTCGACGCGCTTGCGGATCTCGTCCTTCGGAGTGCCGGCGATCTTCAGGGCGAAGCCCATGTTGTCGGCCACGGTCATGTGCGGGTACAGAGCGTAGTTCTGGAACACCATAGCGATGTCGCGGTCCTTCGGCTGCATCGTGGTGACGTCCTTGCCACCGATGAGGATGCGGCCCTTATTGACCTCTTCCAGGCCAGCGAGCATACGAAGGGTGGTCGACTTACCGCAACCAGACGGGCCAACCAGCACCAGGAACTCGCCGTCCTTGATATCCAGATTCAGATCATCCACGGAGGGCTTGTCGTTGCCCGGGTAGATACGAGTAACATGGTCGAAAACGACTTCTGCCATGATGTTTATCCTTTCAGAGACAGGTACGTGTCTCACGATCCGTTGTAAAGGGATGTTGGGTTTGTTACTGTGCTTTGGTCCGCGACTTCCCACATTGGCCAAGTCCCAAACCGCGGCGTTCAGTTATCTTCGGTTCGTTGAAGATCTCTTCGCTGAGCCAAGCTCTACTATACACGCCGAGTTCGTTCCGTCAACGGTATGTTACGGCGTGTTTCCGCCATTTTCGTAATCTCAACGATAAGATTCCGCATTTCGTCCAATCATCGAACAAATCCGTCGTTCTTGTCGTGCATCTCACACGGCCGCCCGCTCGGATCAACACGCTCTCCGTTGCCGCGTTGCAGTCCGAGTTGCTCGCCGCGCGACGATTGTAGCGAGTCGCGGTCCGTGCACGCATGAAACGACAGGCCGGAAAACACCCCGGCCCAACGATCGACACTTCTCAAAATTTTTGGGAAGTGTGTCCATTCGGCCGGAGCCGCGGCACGCACTGACGGTCGAGCGGGTGTCTGGCTAGGATGGTGGGCATGAGTGACTTGAGCGCGTTGAATTTGCAGCCTGGGGATGTTGTCGGCGGCTATACGCTGATCTCTCGTTTGGGAGCGGGAGCGATGGGTTCGGTCTGGCGCGCGCGTGACGACGGCGGGCAGGAGTACGCGATGAAGATACTGCGTGACTCGCTTGCCGACGATGCCGATGATGCGAGCGATGACAGCGTTCGCGAACGGGTGACCGCACGCGAACGTTTGCGTCGCGAGGCAATGGCGTTGAAGAAGGTCAACCACCCCGGCGTGTGCGGGATCGTCGATATGGAACTGGATGATTCGGTCGCGTTCATCGTGACCGAACTGATCGAAGGCAAGAACCTGCGCGAGGATGTGCGCATCAACGGACGGTATTCGGGCGACGATCTGGAGCGGCTTGCACGCAAGCTGATCGCGGCCGTGAAGGCGGTGCATGATGCGGGGATCGTGCACCGCGATATCAAGCCGACCAACGTGATGGTGTCGGCGTCCGGTCCGGTGCTGGTCGATTTCGGCATCGCGATGACCGGCGGCGAAAGCCATGTGACCCGTACCGGACTGGTGATGGGCACGCCGGGCTTCATCGCGCCGGAGATCATCGACGGCGCGGAGTCCGATGCGATGACCGACTGGTGGTCGACCGCGTCGGTGCTGGCGTTCGCCGCGACCGGGGCGCCGGTGTTCGGCACCAAGCCGATGATGGCCGTGCTTGAGCGCGCGGCCGCGGGCAATGCGAACTTGACGGGCTTGCCGGCCGGAACGATGGCCGCGTTCCGCTCCGCGTTGAACCCGGACCGTTCTCGCCGGTGCACGCCGGATGAGTTGCTGCACGCGATTTCGATGGATGCGCTGAACCCGCAGGCCTGGCAGGATGCCGCCGATCAGGAAGCGGCGATGGGCGCGACGACCCAAAACGGCGAGAGCGACTCGACCGAGGTGGTGCGCCCTTTTGACGACGCGGTCGCGGACAATCCGCGACTGCTCTGGCGCGATGAGCCTTCTCCGTTGATCCATGATGCGCCGACTTCGTCCCCGGACGGGGCCGACGCTATTGCATTTGAGCCTTCTTCCTCTGCACGGGAGGCAACCTCCTACACTTCCCCTCGATTCACGCCCGAAGGTGGCACCCCCGCGTACGCTTCCCCGGCAATCCAACCACCCCGTAGACCAAGCAGTGCCTCGGCATACGCATCCCCATTGACTTCTTCCCGTGAGCAGCGGTCAGATTCTTCTGCGCCCACCTCCTCCTCTTTGCTCCCCCTGAAAGGGGAGCTGTCTGCGCAGCAGACTGAGGGGGCGCAAGCGACCACCGTCATGCCCACTGAGCCGACATCCGCCACCGCCGTACTCCCGAACCTTTCCGCCGCGGCGACCACGGTGATTCCGCACAACATCCCTGCTCCCACCACGGTCGTTCCACGTGAAACACCGTCCGAAACCACGGTGCTCCCCCACACGACCGACGCCCCGACCGCCGTTCTGGCCGGCACCACCGCAGCCCTTCCCACGCAAGCCGTCCCACCGCTCGACCCCACGCAGGCCAGCCCCATCCCGCCGCTGCCGGCGGCCGTCGAACCCACCCCCGGCTCCATCCCGCCGTTCCTCCAGGAGGTAGCGGCCACCCAGCCGACCCCGCCCCAACCGGTGCTGCCCCAAGCCCAGCCATTCCCGCAACAGATGCCCATCCCCCCGGACGCCAAACGCTCCAGCTACTTCACGCGCGGTCTCCTCCCGCTGTGGTTGCTCGCAATCCCGCTGGCCGCACTGGCCGCCAGCATGCCGGGCGTCGCTGTCTGCGCGGCCGGCGGCATCCTGTGGCTGCTGCTGACAATCGGCTATTCGACCGAATCGCAGCTCGAACGCGAATCCCGCCACGGCGGCGAGCGCCAGCGCTTCGATGGCGTCAAACGCACGGCCAGTCTGCCGTGGCATCTGCTCAAGGCACTGGCTGCAAGCGTGCCGCATACGTTGGCGATCATCGCCATCATGACAGCGCTGGCAGTCGCGGCAACCTTTGCATTGAGCCTGCCGGTCATGCACGTCGACTATCACATCGCCAACTGGCTGCTGACCATCCCCCTGCTCGACGACACGTGCGTGTCGCCGTCCGGACTGACGTTGGGCGCGGGCGCGGCGATTGGCTGGATACTCTCGTCGTTCGCGCCGCACAGCGCGATGCTGCGGATCGGCGGCGGCGCACTGCGCGGACTGTCCCTCGCCGATCCGACGCCCGCCGGAATCGACGTGTCAGCCGACCAACCGACCAACCGTCGCGGCACGCTGCTGATCGCGATCTGGGTCGTCCTCACATTCGCCACGACGCTGCCGCTGCTGTTCGGTAGCCCGATCGACTGGTGGCCGCTCGTCAACGGCATCCCGACGTCCCTGTTCTGACCACGTAGCCGCCCCGCCGAATGAACAGTATGTGAAACCGTTCCGCCGAGAGCGTCGAGCAGGGAGAAAACCGGCAGTCTCGCCGCATGTATCGGTTATTATGAGCGAGGTTACAGGGCGAAAGGACTGTATTTCATGGCAAAGAACGATAAGCGCGCGGCGAAGCAGCAGACCCGCGCCGAGCGCAGGGCCGCGGAAGAGGCGGCCGCACAGGCGGCGGCTGAAAAGGCCGCGAAGGAACGCAAGCAGCAGACGATCATCGGCGTCATCGCGGTCATCGTCATCGCGGCGCTGGTCATCGTCGGCGGCATCGCGATCTGGCGGTCGGTCAGCCAGACCGCCGAGGAGAACGCGAAGGCGAACATGTCGGTCGGCGACGCGTATTCCGCGGTGCAGAACGTGGCGACCAAACCGGAGCGCGCCGACAAGAAGGGCGGCATCCTGATCTCCAAGGACGGCTACGGCAAGTCCGTGGACGGCGCGCCGACCATCGGCATCTACATGGACTTCATGTGCCCGGGCTGCGGCTCCGTCAACCGTCAGCTTGACCCGACGCTGATCAAGATGGTCAACGCGGGCCAGCTCAACCTCGAACTGCACTTCCTGTCGTTCATGGACCGCTATTCGACCGACGAATACTCGAGCCGCGCCGCCGGCTCCGCGCTGTACATCGCCGATCACGACGACGACCCGAACCACCTGCTCGAGTACGTCAAGAACCTGTACGCCGAGGACTTCCAGCCGGAGGAAGGCAGCAACTACAAGTCCGTCAGCGACGACCAGCTCAAGGAACAGGCCGTCAAGGCCGGGGTTGCGCAGTCCGTGGCCGACAAGGCGTACGGCCGCGACTACCAGGATTGGCTCGATGCGATCAACACGTACACGCCGAAGCGCAGCGAGCTGCTGAACACGACCGGTTCGCTGGCGGGCCAGTTCTCCACGCCGACGATCACGATCAACGGCACCCGCTGGAACCTGAGCGATCTGACCACGGCCAACATGTCGATCACCGACGGATTCTTCGCGTCGGTCGGCATCGATTCGAGCAAGGTCGGCACCGAAGGCACGCTGCCGTCGATCGGCGCGGACGGCAAGCCGATCTCCATCACCACCGGCGAGTGATGCAGGGGCTTCCTCGGTAACAGGCACCGGCAACCACCCAACGGCCCGTCTCCATACTCACGGAGACGGGCCGTTGTCGAATTGTTCCACGGCTTGCCTCCCTCCCGCCGCTCGCATCCCGCCGTTCCTTGCCGTCCCCTCCAGCCGTCACGGCTCAGCCGCGCGCATCAATCCGCGTGACATTAGGGATACTTATCCGCCATTCCTATCACAAACATCACGGCAATAGGCTTGTTTGCGTGATCTTTGTGATAGCAGGGAGGGTTTACTAGCCCAAACATCACGCAAAATAGGCCGGCTCCGTGATGTTTCTGATAGGACCCCTTCATACTCGCAAAAAGATCACGCAAACCGGTCTACTGGCGTGATATTCCGGATAGGAACACCTCCTTACTAGCCACAACATCACGCCAAGAGATCCACAAGAGGTCTACTGGCGTGATCTTTTTGATAGGAAGGGGGCATTGCTCGCAACAACATCACGGCAATGGGCTTTTTTGCGTGATGTTTTTGATAGCCGAGAGGGTTCACTCGCCAAAACATCACGCGAAATCAAGGCTAGACACGTTTCGAATTGAACATTCGGGGCGTGCTGGTATGCTAGTCATTCGGTCCGAGTTGCAGCATCGACGCTACTGCCGATGCGCAGACTCACGCCTCCTTAGCTCAGATGGCCAGAGCGGCCGCCTTGTAAGCGGCAGGTCGTCGGTTCGATCCCGACAGGAGGCTCGTCGCGTGGCGAAACCGCGTATACTGAACATATACGCAGGATGAGCTGCGCAGCAGACTTACCCCGTGTAAGTGATCCCAGGAGCCTTCCCCCAACTTGTGGCTTCCTGGTGAACGGGCAGAGCGTTCCCCCAACCGGCTCTGCCCTTACAGGGGGCGGGAACTTCCCCTTCTCTCCCGCCCCCTTTTTCTTTCTTTTCCACTTCCGTCCGCGATGCCCCGACCGGCCGTAATGTGCGGGTATGGGTGATGGTGGGGCGGTTTGCGGCCGCCGTCCGGGCGGAACCGATACAATGCGTCACGTAGTGCTGTACAAGGGAAACGAGGATGCCGATGGCCAGACGCTGGACTCCGCAACGGTTGGTGATGCTGCGTCGCATTCGCGTCGCCGCGTGCGCCGCCATCGTAACCGCGGTGTCGGTCGGCATGTTCCTGTTCACGGCCCGCAAAACCGTCGCGATCACGGTCAACGGCGAGACGACCACGGTGACCACGTATGCAATGAGCGCCCAGCGACTGCTCGAATCGCAGGGCATCAAGGTCAAGACGCACGATCTGGTGGAGTCGAGCGCGGGCGGCGACAAGCTCACCGACCGCTCGGTCGTCACCGTGCAGAGCGCGTATCAGACCACCATCACCATCGACGGCCAGAAGGTCCCGTTCTGGACCACCGCGACGAGCGCGGAGCAGCTGCTCGGCTTCTTCGAGCAGAACGAGGCGGACGCAGCCAAGGTCACCGTGAACATTGACAACGTGTACAACAAACTCACCGGCGGGTTCGTGATCAATGCGGACGGACCGGTCACCGTCATCGCGGACGGCAAGAGTTCCGTGGCACCGAACGGCAAGCTGCCGGCCGCGTCGATCCTTGACGCGAAGGGCATTACGCTCGGCAAGGAAGACCGTGTGAGCGTCGAGAAGAGCGGCGGCAAGACGATCCTGCGCGTGCAGCGCGTGACGCACGGCCAGGAGACGCGAACGGTTGCAGTGCCGCACGGTACGCAGACGATTCTCGACCCGTCGCTCGACCCCGGCGAGACGGTGGTGCGCGAGCAGGGCGAGGACGGTGAGAAGCAGCAGACGTACAACGTGACGTACGTGGACGGCACGATCGAATCGGAGACGCTGGTTTCGGAAACGACGACGAAGATCGCGATCGATACGGTGATCGCGGTCGGTCCGGAGAAATCACAGACGGACGACCAGTCGAATGATGATACGTCCGGCGACGGTGACAACGCTGGCAGCGATGCGAACGACAGCGGATCGTCGGACAAGGATTCCGCGAACGATGGCAAGACGGATGCCGGCGATTCGAAAAACGATTCCGGCAACGGATCGAGCAATTCGGGCGGCAGCTCGTCGAAGAACGACGGCAGCAGCTCGGGCAATACCGGCAACTCGAACGGTTCGAATGACTCCGGCAACTCGTCACCCGGTGGTAATTCCAGCAACTCAAGCGGTTCATCGGGCAACGGTTCCGGATCGAACGGCAATTCGGGAAACTCGGGCAACGGCAACTCCGGCAACTCGGGATCGAATAATTCCGGCGGCAACTCGTCCGGCAACAGTTCCGGCAATTCCGGGTCGAACAACAACTCAAACGGTTCATCGTCCGGCGGCAACTCGGGTAATTCATCGGGCGACTCAAGCGATTCAGGCGATTCATCAGGAAACGGTTCGAGTAATTCCGGCGGCTCCTCGTCCGGCAACGACTCAAGCGGTTCATCAAGCGACTCCTCGGGCAGCTCCAGCTCGACCGCCCGCCTATGGCGACCGACCGTCGCCCAAGCGCAGACGTATGCCGCGGGCGCGGCCGCCCAGCGCGGCTGGACCGGCGACGAGTGGACCGCGCTTGTGAACCTGTGGACGCGCGAATCGGGCTGGCGCTGGAACGCCGAGAACGCGTGGAGCGGCGCGTACGGCATCCCGCAGGCGCTGCCTGGCAGCAAGATGGCAGCGTTCGGCTCGGATTGGAAGAACGATGCGGCCGCCCAGATCGACTGGGGACTGTCGTACATCGCCCAGCGATACGGCACGCCGGCCAAGGCATGGAAATACTTCCAGGAAGTGGGCTGGTACTGATGCGGGCGCATACCCGGCCGCAGCCAGCGCAACAGCCGCAATACCGGTCACGACAAGAGTCGCAGCACACCACGCACGAACAGAGCACAGAGAACAGGGAGCGCGCATGAGCGAGGAACAGGAGCAGCAGGGCCATCTGCTGGGCGCGGCGGACATCCGTCGCATCGCGGCCGACGCGGGCATCAGCCCGACGAAGAAGTTCGGCCAGAATTTCGTAATCGACCCGGGCACGGTGCGCCGCATCGTGCGCGAGGCCGACGTGACCGCGGACACGCATGTGATGGAGGTCGGTCCGGGCTTGGGATCGCTGACCTTGGCGATCCTCGAGACCGGCGCGCGGATGACCGCGATCGAGATCGATCCGCCGGTGGCCGAGCGGCTGCCGCACACGATCGAGGAGTTTATGCCGGACGCGGTGAACCGCTTCAGCGTCATCAACCGCGACGCGCTCACCGTCACTCCCGAGAACGTGCCGGATTTCAATGACGACGCCTCGTTCACGCTGGTCGCGAACCTGCCGTACAACGTGGCCACGCCGATCATCCTGACGCTGCTTGAGCGCTTCAGCAACCTCGGCTCGTTCCTGGTCATGGTGCAGAAGGAGGTCGCGGACCGTCTCGCCGCGACGCCCGGCAACAAGATCTATGGCACGCCGAGCGTGAAGCTGGCGTGGTACGGCGCCGCGCGCCGCGTGGGCAACATCGGCCGCAACGTGTTCTGGCCGGCCCCGAACGTGGATTCCGCGCTCGTGCGCTTCGACCGTCACACGCCGCAGGAACAGGCCGAACTGGCCGGCGGCGCGGACCGCGAGACGACGTTCCATCTGATCGACGCGGCATTCAGCCAGCGCCGCAAGACGCTGCACGCGGCGCTCAAGCACGAGGTGCCGAACGAGGCGTTCGAGCGCGCCGGCATCGACCCGACCCGTCGCGGCGAAACGCTCACCATCGCCGATTTCGCCCGCCTCGCGGCGGAGGTGCAGGCATGACGTCGGTCATCGTGGATGTGCCGGCGAAGACCAATCTCACGCTGCACGTAGGCGAGCCCCGCGCCGAGTGGGGCGGCCGGCACGCGCTCGACACGATCTATTGCGGCGTGGGCGTCTACGACACCATCACCGTCACCGATAAGGAGCCGGGCGCCGGCTTCTCCCTCGATCTTGCGGGCGGCCATCTGGGCGATCTCGCGTCCACGGCGAGCGACATGCGGCGCAATCACGCGGTGCTCGCGCTGTTCGCGTTGGCCGAGGCGAGCGGACGCTCCCCCGATGTGGCGATCCGGCTCGACAAGCGCATCCCCGTCGCGGCCGGTCTGGGCGGCGGCTCGGCCGACGCTGCCGGCACGCTGCTCGGTCTGAATAAACTGTGGCATCTCGACTGGCCGATCGAACGGCTGCGCACGATCGCGGCGACGCTCGGTGCGGACATGCCGTTCTGCCTGAGCGGCGGCTACGCGCACGGTACCGGTTTCGGCGAACGGATCGAACCGATTGACAACGATAGCCGGGCTGCGAACGATCTCAGACAGGCCGGGTACTGCGGCACACTGCTGATCGGCGCGTATCACGATGCGCTGAGCACGCCGGCAGTCTACCGGCAGTACGATCTCGTCGGCGCGGGAGTCAAGCCCGACGGTACGACGGACGCGAATCACTTGCAGCACGCGGCCATCTCACTGCATCCGCGCAGCGGCGAAGCGATCGAACAGGCCATCGCCGCGGGTGCGACCCAGTCGTTCGTCTCCGGTTCCGGACCGTCCGTCATCGCATTCGTACCGGACGATGAAACCGCTGCAAACGTACGCGACAGCTGGACGTCGTCGCGGTGCGTGGACCGCATCATCGCGGCCGATGCGCCGGCCGTTCCGCGCGTCAGCAAGTGCCGCTAATGTTGTACCAGTCGATTCGGAAGGCAAGGTCATGAGCGAACATTACGACGAGCGGGCGGCCCGCAAGGTCTACATGCGCAAGCGTCAGGGCGCGGTGTTCACCATGGCCGTCATGGCGATGGCCGTGGCTCTGGTGGTCTCGCTGCTGTTCTACTTCCATGTGTTCGGCCTCGGCAGCATCAAGACGGCGGCGTCGAAGCCGAACTACGGCGTGACGGTGCCGTGCGTGCCGAAGGGTTCGGACGGCAATCCGGCGAAGTACGTGGACAACAACAAGATCAGCGTGCGCGTCATCAACGGCACGCAGTTCGCCGGTTTCGCGCGCGCGGTGGCCGAGGAACTGGGCACGAACCGCAACTTCCCGAACGTGCAGACCGACAACTGGCAGATCGGCACGAACAAGAAGGGCGAGGCGATCTACAACACGTCGGTCGAGCGCACGACGATCTACTTCGGCAAGAACGCGATTCCCGAGGCGTACACGGTCAAGGCGAATTTCAACGATGCGGTGATGATCATGGACGACCGCACCGATATGCTTATCGACGTGGTGCTCGGCGCGACGTTCAACGACCTGATCGACCAGAAGGACGTGCCGACGTCGAACACGGAGATCACGAGCTTCGAGGGCTGCGTGGCGGCGGACAAGATCACGAACCTGCCCAAGGCGATCAAGCACGATCCGGTCGAGCCGGTCTCCACCGACCAGTCCGCCACCCAGTGACGCGGTAGATCACCATCCAGCCTGTAACTAGCCCAAATGTCACGCAAACCGCCCTGTTTGCGTGACATTGTTGCTAATACCCTCTCCTTACTATCCCAAATACCACGCTAAGAAGCCCCTTTGCGTGATATTTCTGCTAGGAAGCCACCTTCCTATCCCGAACATCACGCCAGACAACCTGTTCGCGTGATATTTGGGCTAGAAAGCCAACCCTACTAGCAGAAGCATCACGCCAGAAGGCCCACTTGCGTGATATTTCTGCTAGCAGACCCACCTTAATAACCACAACATCACACAAAGAAGGCCATATGCGTGATATTGGGGATAGGAAGCCGACTCCCCTATCCCGAACATCACGCCAGACACTCCGTTTGCGTGACATTGCTGCTAGTACTTTGTCGGGCTTAATGTGATGGGTTTGACGCTCCCCCAGTCGGCTTCGCCGACAGCCCCCTCAGCCGAGGGGGCCGAGAATAGAGACGCGTCAGTTTAGGTCCGACAAAATGCTAGTAGGCACCCCGCGTCACTGCTGCGCTTCGGCGGCGTACCAGCGCTTGAGCTCGGCCACGGCCACGTCGTGATCGACCGGGCCGTTATCGAGGCGGTATTCGAGCATGTGCTTGTACGCGCGGCCGACCATCGGCCCAGGCTCGAGGCCCAGCAGCGACATGATCTCGTTGCCGTCCACGTCCGGCCGGATCGCGTCGAAGTCCTCTTTCTCCTTGAGCTCGCGCACGCGCTGCTCCATCTCGTCCATCGCGGACGAGAACACCATCGCCTTGCGCTTGTTCTGCGTGGTCGCATCGGCGCGGGTCAGGCGGTTGAGCCGCTCGTACAGCGACCCCGAGTCCTTGACGTACCGGCGCACGGCCGAGTCGGTCCACGGCTCGTCCACATACCCGTGGAAGCGCAGGTGCAGGTTCACCAGTTCGCTCACGTCCTCGACGATATGGTGGTCGAAGTGCAGCGCGCGCAGCCGCTTGCGCGTCATCTTCGCGCCGACCGCGTCGTGATGGTGGAAGCTGACCTTGCCGCCCGGCTCGAACTTGCGCGTCTTCGGCTTGCCGATGTCGTGCATGAGCGCGGCGAGACGCAGCGTGAGATCGGGCCGCGGCACCGGGCCGTCGTCGCCGGTTTCCAGCGCGACCGCGCGGTCGAGCACGATCATCGTGTGTTCGAAAACGTCCTTGTGACGATGATGTTCGTCGATTTCCAGCTGCAGCGCGGGAATCTCCGGGAAGACGATGCCCGCAAGACCGGATTCGACCAGCGCTTCGATGCCGGCGCGCGGCCGGTCGGACAGCAGCATCTTGACGAGTTCGTCGCGCACGCGTTCGGCCGAGACGATCTCGATGCGATCGACCATGTCGGTGATCGCCGCGGCGGTCTCCGGTTCGATCGAGAAGCCGAGCTGGGCGACGAACCGCACCGCGCGCATCATGCGCAGCGGATCGTCGTCGAACGACTGGCGCGGGTCGACCGGGGTGCGCAGCACGCCCTTGGCGAGATCGTTCGCACCGCCGAACGGATCGACGAACTCAAGTTCCGGCACACGCAGCGCCATCGCGTTGACGGTGAAGTCGCGGCGCGACAGGTCGCCTTCCAGCGAGTCGCCGTAGTTGACCTCCGGCTTGCGCGATTCCGGATCGTAGACATCGGACCGGTACGTGGTGACCTCGACCTGCACTTCGGTGCCGTCCGGACGGCGACGCATCGCGCCGAGCGTGCCGAACTTGCGGCCCATATCCCAAAAACCGTCATGCCCCCAACGTCGCAGGATCGGCTCGAACTGTTCGGGACGCGCCGACGTGCAGAAATCCAGATCGTGAGATTTGCGATGCAGCAGCAGATCACGTACCGGACCGCCGACCAACGCCAGCTCATAGCCCTGTTCGGCGAACAAACGGCCCAATTCAATGGCTTCGGGCCATACTTCGAAATTCACGCGCACCCTTTCGCAAGTTGGGGAACTTTTGTTCTTCTCAGCATAGCGTTACCCCACCTGCGCAAAGTATGAGTAAGGTGGTTAGCATGATTACGCCAGCGGACCTCGCACGCATGCTCGACCATGCGTCGCTTCGTCATGCCCTGGACCCGTTGGCGCCAGACGAATTGATGTACTCCACGACCTCCGCCCCGCGGCGCGACGACGAGACCGTGGCGGTCGACGATGCGCAGGAACCGGTCGAACGCACGACGGCCGATCCGGCCGAACACGAGGAATCCGACACGCCGGGCACGCTGGACGGCGCGACGATCGTCGATTCGCAGATCCTGGTCGAGGTGACGAGCGCGGCCATGTCGAACCGGCCGTCGCCGGCGAACATGCCGCAGCGACGATCATCGGACGGACCGACAACGTTCGCGTCGCTGGACGCGCAGGAACTGCCGGTCGTGCGCGAGTATTCCGCGGGCGGACTGGTATTCGACAAGCGGGGCCGCGTGGCGATCATCGCTCGCCATTCGCGCAGCGGACACTTGGAATGGTGCCTGCCGAAGGGCCATATCGAAAAGGGCGAGACGCCGCAGCAGACCGCCGTGCGCGAGGTGCACGAGGAGACGGGCATCCTAGGCGAGGTGGTCGATTCGATCGCGACGATCGACTACTGGTTCACCGGAACCAGCCAACGTGTGCATAAGCTCGTGCATCATTTCGCACTGCGTCAGATCGGCGGCGAACTGACCGTCGACGGCGATCCGGACCACGAGGCCGAGGACGCGATCTGGGTCGACTTCAACGACCTGGACGGCGTGCTCAGCTATCCTAATGAGCGCAAGATCGCGTGGCTTTACGCAAGGAAACTGAACAGGCAGGCATGACGTGAACCTTCCCGCAGCTCCGGCACGACGTGCCCTTACCGCATTGTTGGCCGTACTGATGAGTACGGCCTTGTGCTTTGCCGCACCCGCACGGTCCGCGATGGCCGAGGACGGGCAGGATGGCACCGTCACGACGACGACCGACGAGGCAGCCAACGCGACAACCGACGCGAACGGCGACGCAGGCGACGATCAGTCGGCCGCAACGACCCCCGGCATCACGATCGACTCGGCCACCGCGGTCGTCACCGCATCGTCCGGCTACACACTCAAGGCGACCGTCAGCAATCCGACCGACCAGACGCTGCCGGCCGGCAAGCTGTACCTCAACATGAACTCGCGGTTCACGTTCTTCTCGCGCACCGACATTCAGGAGTGGGCGGAAGGCACGGCGAACATCCCGGCGATGGACGAACTCGGCAACGCGGACGTGGCCGAAATCCCGGCCGGCGGCAGCGCGAGCGTGACGGTGAGCGCGAAGCAGGAGGCGCTCGACACGCTCGTCTCGTGGGGGCCGAAGCCGCTGGTGATCACGTACGTGACCGGCGACACGTTCCAGGCACGCATCCACAGCTTCCTGACCCGTTCCACGGACGGGTTGAACAACGCGAGCACGCCGGCGATGAACCTGACGATCGCGCTGCCGATCGCGTCGAGCGCATGGGAGTCCGACGAGACGACCGTGACGAAGTTGGTCGACGGCAACGGCGGTACGTCCGGTCAATCCGGCGGTACGTCGAGCAAATCCGATGACAAGACGACGTCCGGCGACGAATCAGGTAAGCAGTCAAACGACCAGTCATCGCAGTCGGCGGACGCCGATCAGTCGAACGGTCAGTCGTCGCAGTCTGGCACCGGCGCGACGACAAACGGATCGTCAACCAGCTCGTCGGGATCGTCGTCCACTGCGAACGTGGTCACGCTCGGCGGTGACGCACAGCTGGAACGCACACGATTGCAACTGCTGGCAAAACATTCGTCGCTGCAGGTCATCGCCGACCCGACCACGCTCGCCGCGATGTCCATGCCGCCGCAAGTGAGCGGCATCATGCAGCCGGCCAGCTTCGACATCTCCTCGTACAGCGCGTACGGCGACGCCGACGCGTACCGTGCGGCCGGCGTCGAGACGAGCGCGTGGAGCGCGGACTCGGCGCTGGCCGACTACCGCACGGCCGTGGGCGACCAGTCCGCGAACAGCGCCGTATACGCGTGGCAGGGCAAGGCCGCATGGTCGCGCGCCTCGCTGACCGCCGCGAAACAGCAGGGCTATTCGACCGTGATCGCCGATCACGAATTCGACAACAGCGACGATTCGACCGTGCACACCGGCAAGATCGTCGTGCCGACCGACGCCGGCGACGTGACCGTGCTCACGCAACAGCGTGAGCTGAGCCGGCTCGCACAGGGCAAGGCGACCAGCGACGCCGCGGAAAGCGAGACGAGCATGGCCGGCCGGCTCGCGCGGTTCGTCGCGCAGAGCGCGTTCTACCAGATGGAACAGCCGTACACGACCCGCAACCTGCTCGTCTGCTTCGGCACGAACGCCGACACGGCCACGATCGACGCGTTCATGAGCGCCGCCGAACAGTCGACGTGGCTCAAGCTGACCGATCTCAACGCGCTCAGCCAGGCCGACGCGTACGCGAGCGGCGACGATGCGCTGCAGATCGTGCAAGACAGCGTCAATCTGACGACCGCGCAGGCGCAGCGCATCCAGCAGTCTCTGACCTCGCTGACGGCCAGCCGCAACAGCGTCACGCAGTTCACGACCGGCGTGCTCGACACGAGCGCGAACGGTGCGAAGTCGTGGGCGAACGAACTGCTGCGCGCACAGGCAACGTTCGCATTGCATGCGTTGTCAGGCCACGCGAAAACGGCCGAGAACATGGCCAACGGCGCGGTCAGCCTGGTCACGCAGCTGCTCAGCGGCGTCTCGATCGCACCGTCCGAATCGGTGACGGTGGTCAGCGAAAGCGCGAAGATGCCGGTCACCATCAGCAACCAGCATCCGTATCCGGTGCACGTGCGCGTCTCGTCGCTCACCGATTCGCCGGAAATCGTCACGTCGCGCATCGCCGAAACCGACGTGCCGCCGCATGGCGAGGCGCAGATCACGTTCACGATCCGCGTGGCCACGTCCGGCAAGGCCACGGCGAGCATCACGCTGCAGGACCGCGACGGGCACCCGTTCGGCGCCGCGCAGACCACCAGAATCACGAGCGTGCTGCGCATCAGCGACATGAGCGGCTTCGTGATCATCGGATTCGCCATCGTGCTCGGCGTGCTCGGCGTGCTCGGCCTGTGGCGTCAGTTCAACCGCAAGAAGGACCCCGACGAATGAGTTCATCACTTGGCCGCAACTCGTTGATCATGGCCGCTGGTACGGCGGCCTCCCGCGTGACCGGTCAGGTTCGCACGATTCTGCTGGCGGCCGCGCTCGGCACGACCGGCATCGCGGCGAACGCCTATCAGGCCGGCGCGATGATTCCGCAGGCCGTGTTCGCGCTGATTTCCGGCGGCATCTTCAACGCGGTGCTCGTGCCGCAGATCGTGCGCACGCTGCAGCAGGAGGACGCCGAGGAGCGGCTGAATAAGCTGATTACGTTGGCAATCTCGCTGCTCGCGCTCATGACGGTGGTGATGGCCGCGGCCACGCCGCTGCTGACCATGCTGTACGTCGACGGCACCCCGGAGATGCTGGCGTTGACCAACGCGTTCACCTTGTGGTGCATGCCGCAGATCTTCTTCTATGGCCTGTACACGGTGCTTGGCCAGGTGCTCGCGGCGAAGGACCACTTCGGCGCGTACGCGTGGAGTTCGGTGGGTGCGAACGTGATCAGCTGCGCGGGCTTCACCGCGTTCATTCTGATGTTCGGCCGCGCCACCCAGCAGCCGCTGGAGTTCTGGACCGGCGACAAGCTGCTGCTCACGGCCGGCACGTGGACGATCGGCGTCGCGTTCCAGGCGCTGATCCTGTTCCTGCCGCTGACGCGCTGCGGCATCCGCTACCGCCCGCGCTGGGGCATCCACGGCATCGGGCTGCGCTCGATGGGCTCGGTGGCCGGCTGGAGCGTCGCGATCGTCGTGGTCGACCAGGTCGTGAACCTGCTCACCACGCGCATCACCACATCCGCACCGGGCGCCGCGCACGCGCGCCTCGGTCTGGACATGGTCGAGGTCGCCGGCAACGCGACCTACCAGAACGCGTTCACGCTGTACATGCTGCCGTACTCGCTCATCGCCGTATCGGTCGCGACCGCGCTGTTCCCGCGCATCTCCCGCGCAATCGCGGACAACAACATCCCGGACGCGCGCGCCACGCTCAGTCAGGCGTTGCGCAGCATCGGCGTGCTCATGCTGTTCTTCACCGTCGCGTTCATCGTGATGCCGGTGCCGATCATCATCGCGCTGCTGCCGTCCGTCAGCATGCATGAGGCGACGCTGATCGCCGCGCCGCTGATGCTGCTCGGCGTCGGACTGCCGATCTCCAGCGCGTATCTCATCATCCAGCGCACGTTCTATTCGTTCGAGGACGGCAAACATCCGTTCCTGTTCATGCTGCTGTTCAACGTGTTCTTCATCGCGTTCGTGTTCGGCGCATCGCTGATCGCCTCGCCGACGACGTGGGTGATGTACGTGGGCGCCGGCTCCGCGGTCGGCCACATGCTCGCGTTCCCGTTCCTGATCCCGTCGCTGCGCGCGCGGTTTGGCGGTCATCTGGATGGCCGGAACATCTCGACCGCGTACGCCAAGTCGATCGTGGCCGCGGCGGTCGCGTCGGTGCTCGGCCTGCTGGCGCGCGGGCCGGTGTATGCGCTGCTGGGCATCTGGACTTCCGCCGACGCGGCCGAGGCCGGTTCGCGCGACGCGATCGCGGCCAACCGCGGGCATGTGGCCGCGCAAGCCGAGGCCATGAGCATGAACTGGCTGCAGGCGGTGGGCGCGTGCGTGCTGCTGACGATCGTGATCACGGTTGCATACGTTGGCGTGCTGTGGCTGCTGCGGTCGCGCGAGCTGATGATGGCGGTCGATATGGTGATGGCGCGGATTCGCCCGGCCGGCGCTGATTCTTCCGTCATTTCGAGCGAAGTCGAGAAATCTTCCCCAGACGAATCGGCATCAAAAGATTTCTCCACTCCGCTACGTTCCGGTCGAAATGACATGATGACACCGAGCATCGGTCGAAATGACATGGGAACACTGCCTCCCGCGCCGCCGGCACAGGGGCGCGATTCGGCGGCCGCACAATCATCCGCGCAGCCGATGGCCTCGACCACACCGACGATTAGAATGACACCGAAACCCTCGTCAGAATCATCTTCGCAATATGGAGTCGGAATGAAGCCTCAGCTGGGAGATACCATCATCAACCGCTATACGCTGGTATCGCCGTTGCGCAACACCCCCGGCCTGCAGGCTTGGAAAGCCAACGATCGCATGCTGGCGCAGGATTGCCAGGTGTTCGTCATCACCGACCGTCGCGCCGTCGCGCAGGTCAACGACGTCACGTCGATCCTCGCGTCGATGCGCGATCAGCGACTCACGCAGGTGCTGCAACTGCATCACGCCGGCGAACTGCCGATCGTGGTCACGCGCGAGGATGCCGGCCTGTCGATCAGCGATTACCTGCGCGGCCCGGCACGCAAGATCCTGAGCTATTCCGCGATGCGTTCGATTTTGGGCGAGACGACCGAGATCGTTCGCATGCTGCTCACGCGCGGCGTGGTCGACCACGCCATCAGCACCGACACCGTGCGCATCAGCGCGGCCGGCGTCCAGCTGGCGGACATCCCGGTGAGCATGATGCTGCAGGACGTGTCCGAGAAGGTGCCGCAGCCGGCGAACGGCGCGGAGGAGCGCGCGGTGCGTCAGCTGGCGGTGCTGCTGTACGCGCTGCTGACCGGCACGCCGTCGAACATGCACACCGAGTTCGACATGGAGGACCTGAACGACGACATCCCAGGCGAATTCAAGCTGATCTGCAAGCGCGGACTCGGACTGCACGAGGCGAACGAGACGTTCAACGCGCCGCTGTCGTCGCTGGCCGAAATCGACGCGCTGCTCGGGCCGTGGTCGCCGCTCAACCAGCTGATGGAGCATGACATCGCACTGCCCAGCATCCCCGGCACCGCATCGGTGATGCTCGCCGCGGTCAAGCCGACGCCGCAGAACGCGCTGCTCGACATCCCGGTCGGCATGGTCAACACGAACCCGCTGCCGCCGCTGTCGCTCAATACGCCGAAGTACGCGTCCGCGCTGACCTCCGACGACGTGGTGGACGTGACGCCGCTGACCGGCGACCTGTTCTCCGCGTTCGACGGGCAGAATCATACGGACGGCAACGGGGCGTCGATGCCTACCGTGCCGCTCAACGTGTCGTCCGTGCGCCACGGCGACGGCATGGGCGCTGCGCCCGCCGCTCCCGCCGTGCAGAACGTGCCCGGATACTCGTTCCCGGTGTCGGACGCGGTGTCCCGCCCGACGCTGCCGCTCGAACCGGTGCAGCCGCTGTCGAGCGAGGAGATCGCCGAAGACAAGGCCGAAGCCGCCGTCAACGACGTCGAGGCCACGCAAACCCTGCCGGCCGCCATCGCGCCGCCCGCGGTCCCGCCGCCCGTGGCCGATCCGGCGCTCGAGAAGACGCAGATCATCGAGCCGGTCAAGTCCCCCGCGCCTGATCCGAACGCGACCGCGGCCATGCCGCCGATCACGGTCAAAACCGCCGTCACGCGCCCCGACAAGATCGCGAACGCGGCGCAGGACGTGGACGTTGCGGACGAGCCGCTCATGATCGGGCTGCCGACCAAGATCATCGCGGTGATCGTCGGCCTGGCTGTGCTGGTCGGCGCCGGCTACTTCGCGATCCGCAGCCTGAACAACGCGGCGACCGGCAACGTCGGCGGCGGCTCGTCGTCCGAAGCCGACCCGTGGTCGGACAGCAGCGTGGACAACGTGCCGTTCGGCAACAGCACGAACGGTCAGTCGAGCAGCTCCAACGGTTCGGATTCGAGCTCGAACAGCAGCTCGAACTCGGGCAACGGTTCGTCGGACAAGTCGTCCTCGACCTCGACCGAGGGCAAGACCACCGTCGTGACCAAGGACAAGAACGCGAAGAAGGTCCCGGACCCGAAGTATCAGAACGATACGCCGCTGACCATCTCCAGCCAGTCGTTCCTCTCCAGCCCGGCCGGCCAGAGCGGCTTCGCCTACCATCTGCACTTCGACAAGTCGCAGAAGGTGTACCGCATGAAGATCACGATCACCACGTCCGGCGGCAAGGCGTACGTGCGCACCGGCACGGCCGACGACCCGACCAAGGGCAAGCAGGTGGCCGAGTTCTCGTTCGCGGAGGGCGGCACCACCGAGGTCAAGTTCAACTCCGTGGTCGACACGCAGGACGTGATGATCTGGGTGCCGATGGACAGCCTGCCGAACAACCAGCTCTACATCCAGAAGGTCGAGCTGTTCTAGGCAACATTCCCAGATAACATTCAGGAAGAACACACGAAGTGTCAGGAATCAGGTGGTTATATGTAGTCAGCGGTTGAAAGACCGCGACAACTGAACTTCCTTTCTTCCTTCTCCTCTCTCTGCAGAAAAGCCCGGCCCCGCAGCCGGGCTTTTCTGTTGTCTGCGAAGGATGTGCGGGGTATGGGGATAGGACCGTAGCCACTCGATGCGGCGCTCGGACTCTCAGCGCAACTATTCCCGGAAATAAACCCACTCTTCCGAAATTTGTTGTACTGAGACAATGGCAGCGCAACTATTCCCGGAAAGATGGGTTTATTTCCGGAAATTGTTGCGCTGATCTGCACGATATTTGGCCGAGGAGTGTGCCCCGCAACCTGGCTGTGCTGCGCTTGCGGAGTGAAAGTCCCTCGTATCAGATGCCTTCGGGTATGCGGCGGTCGCGCCAGTAGTATTCCCGGTCGTGGTCGTTGATCTCGCGCGCCACCCGGCATGGCGTGCCGAACGCGACCGAGTTCGCGGGGATGTCGCGCGTGACCAGGCTGCACGCGCCGATCACCGCATTGTCGCCGATCGTCACGCCGGGCAGTACGGTCACGTTCGCGCCGATCCACACATTGCGGCCGATATGGATCGGCTCGGAGAATTGCGCGATCCGCTCGCGCAGGTCGGGGCGGATCGGGTGTCCGGTCGTCACGAGCGTGACGTTCGGGCCGATCATCGTATGGTCCCCGATGAAGATCTCGCCGTCGTCGACCAGCGTGAGGTTGAAATTCGCGTAGGTGTGCGCGCCGAAATGCGTGCCGCAGCCCCAGTTCGCACGTACCGGCAGCTCCACGTACGCGCCCTCGCCGAAGTCCGCGAAGAACTCGTGCAGCAGCGCGTTGCGTCGCGGGTCGCCGGGCATGGTGGCGTTCAGCTCGTGCAGCAGCTTCATCTGCTCCTGCTGGGCCGCGTCCATCTCGGGGTCGCCGCAGAAATAGATGCCGGGCGAATGCATCACGTCAAGTACCCGTTGCGGAACAGTCATTGCATACTCCTTTGTCATGGGCAGGTGTTGGGCCTCGCGCCCACTACCCGCCGCCTCCTTGCGCAATCTTCTCTATTGAACCGGCGAACTCGGCTTTTCGCAAACTTTGAGGCAGTTTACGTGTTGTGCATAGGTCTTTCTCGAAACCTTGAGGCAACGCCCTTGGAAGCCCAGCTCATTCTTACCCCCGAAATCGGGTGTAGGAGGTGTCAGAACGCTCTGTATGCTCAAGGACCTGCCTCAGGGTTTGAAGAAAGACCCATGCATGCCTCAAGAACTGCCTCAAAGTTCGCGAAAAGCCTCTTCGCCCGGCGATTCAGCGAGAGGCGTGACACGGCCCGACATAGTCGCCGGTTGCTAGAGTGGGGCGTATGAGTGATGAGATTCGTGATGTGATCGTTATCGGTTCCGGTCCGGCCGGCTACACGGCCGCCATTTACCTCGGCCGCGCGGGATACCGCCCGCTGGTGATCGCCGGTGCTCTGACCCCCGGCGGCCAGTTGGTGAACACGACGGAAGTCGAGAACTTCCCCGGTTTCCCGGACGGTATCATGGGACCGGACCTGATGGACGCGATGCAGAAGCAGGCCGAGAAGTTCGGTGCCGAACTGATGTATGACGACGTGGTGTCGGTCGATTTCGGAGACGGCACCGAGCAGTCCGTCAAGTCGGTGACCGTGGACGGCGGCGAGACGTACCGCGCCCGTGCCGTGGTGATCACGACCGGTTCGAGCTACCGCAAGCTCGGCGTGCCCGGCGAGGCGGAATTCTCCGGCCGCGGCGTCTCGTATTGCGCGACCTGCGACGGCTTCTTCTTCCGCGGCAAGCCGATCGTCGTGGTCGGCGGCGGCGACAGCGCATTTGAGGAGGCGCAGTTCCTGTCTCGCTTCGGTTCGTCCGTGACGCTCGTGCATCGCCGCGACGAGTTCCGCGCCTCGAAGATCATGGTCGACCGCGCCCGCGAGAACGAGAAGATCTCGTTCGTGACGAACGCGGTGGTCGAGTCGGTGAACGGCGATGATTCCGGCGCGACGTCGGTGACGCTGCGCGATGTGGTGACCGGCGAGACGCGCGAACTGCCGGCTGAGGGTGTGTTCGTGGCGATCGGTCATACGCCGAGCACCGGGTTCCTTGGCGGTGCGATCGAACTGGATGAGGACGGGTACATCGTGGTCGACGGCGCATCCACGCGCACGTCGGTGCCGGGTGTGTTCGCGGCCGGCGACGCGGTGGACCGCGTCTATCGCCAAGCCATCAGCGCCGCCGGCATGGGCTGCCGCGCCGCCCTTGACGCCCAGGCCTATCTCACGGCGGAGTAGTAACCGAATCGCGCGTTGCGCGATGCCGTGTTTGTTGGCGGCGCGATTCCGCGCCGCAGTACCCCAACCCACCCGGCCTGCGCCGGGCACCCTCCCCTGAAAAGGGGAGGGAAAGGCCTCAACGTTCAGGGACTTCACCGACAACAAACGTCATCGGCGATTACAACACAAAGCGTGTACCGGCAAACAAGCCATCCAACACACGTCCCTCCCCTCTCGGGAGAGGGGGTGTCCAACGCCGGGAAGTCGTGTCGGCTGGTGAGCCTTCCCTCCCCTTTCAGGGGAGGGTGGCGGCGAAGCCGCCGGGTTGGGGTACGCGGCGCGTCAGCGCCGTCAACAATACGGTGTCGCGCAACGCGCGATGCCGTACCCTACTTCCAGTCGGAAGCCTCGGAAGCACCGCCTTGGCCGGCCATGAGCAGGTCGATGATGCGGTTCATGTCCTCGGGCGAGGAGAACACGATCTCGATGCGGCCGTGCTTTTCGGAGCCCTTGATCGACACCTTGGTGTCGAAGCGGTTCTCCAAGTGCTCGCGGATCGGCGAGTTCGCCCACGGATTGCTCTTGTTGGCGCGGGTCTTGCGCGGCTGGTCGCCTTCCGCGACCTTCATCGCCACGATCTCCTCGGTGGAACGCACCGACAGTCCCTCGGCGATGATCCGCTGCGCCAGCTCCTCCATATCGGCCTCGTTGTGCAGGCCGAGCAGCGCACGCGCGTGGCCGGCCGACAGCACGCCCGCCGCGACCTTCTTCTGCACGCTCGCCGGCAGGTTGAGCAGTCGCAACGTGTTCGCGATCTGCGGGCGCGACTTCGACACCGACTTCGACAGCGCGGCCTGCGTCAGGCCGAATTCGTCGATCATCTGCTGGTACGCGGCCGCTTCTTCGAGCGGGTTGAGCGCGACGCGGTGCAGGTTCTCGAGCAGCGCGTCACGCAGCATGTCGTCGTCCGCAGTGGTCTTGACGATGGCCGGGATTGTCTCCAGTCCGGCCAGCTGGGAAGCGCGCCAGCGACGCTCCCCCATGATCAGCTCGTACGGCGTGCGGCTCAGCTCGTCGGTTGCGGCGGCCAGCTGCGAGGCCGGACGCTTGCGCACGACGATCGGCTGGAGAATGCCGACTTCCTTGATGGATGCGGACAGTTCAGCCAGTTCGTCCTCGCCGAAGACGGTCCGCGGCTGATGCGCGTTCGGACCGATCTCGGAGATCTTGAGTTCGGCGAGATAGCCGCCCTGAACCGGCTTGAGTTCGACGTCTTCCGATTCCTTCTTGGATTCGGACTTGCCAGGCTTGGCCGGCTTATCGTTCTCAACGGACGACGGTTCGGCGGCGGCTGCCGGCGATGCGGCGACCGGGGCCGTAACGGCGGGTGCGGACGGTTCGGCCGATCCGCCGAAGAACAGATCGCTCGGATGCGCGATGTCGCCCAGTCCGGGCATCGCCGCGCGCTTCTTGGACGATTTGGCCTTGCCGCCGACCGCGCTCAGCGGGTCGCCGGAGCTGTTCTTGCCCATCGACGCGGCCGCGGTCGCGATCGCCGCGACGGTCGACGCGTCCTTCGCGGGCACAACGGTCGTGGTCTTCACCGGATGGTCGTTCTTCGCGACGACGGCGCTCGGCTTGACGGCCGCAGCGACTCCAGCCGCGCCCGCGATCACCGACTCATCGGCCTTCTGCTCGTGCGGCTCGCCGGGAAGATCGGGAAACAGCGCGCCCAGTCCCTTGCCTAAACGTGACTTTGCCATCTCAGTGTTCTCCTCGCTTGATTGCGATCGCTTGCAGTGCCTGCGCCGAACGCTTCGCGATCTCCAGCGCCGCCTCGCGGTATGCGGTCGCGCCCATGCACTGCGGCTCGTAGGAGATCACGCTTTGGCTGAAGCTCGGCGCTTCGGAAATCTTGACGGTACGCGGAATGGTCGTGTCGAGCACGATCGACGGATAATGCTGCTTGACTTCGTCGTAGACCTCGCGGCTGAGCAGCGTGCGCTTGTCGAACATGGTGACCAGCATGGTCGAGACGAGCAGCGTCGGATTGAAGTGCTCCTGCACGAGGCCGATGGTGTGGATGAGCTGGCCGAGGCCTTCGAGCGCGTAGTATTCGGCCTGGATCGGAATCAGCATCTCGTTGACCGCGCACATCGCGTTGATGACGAGCAGACCGAGGCTCGGCGGGCAGTCGATGAATACGTAATCATAGTGATCGGATCGTGCGAGATACTCGTTGACCGCGTCGCGCATGAGATTGTTGCGGTTCGGCGAATCGGCGACCTCGAGTTCGGCGCCGGACAGGTCGATGGACGCCGGCACGACGTCGAGTGTGGCGAAGTCCGGGCAGACCTGCTTGACCTGTTCGATGGTCAGACGCCCCTCGATCACGTCATAGACGGACGGCATGCCGGAACCGTGCGGGATGCCGAGCGCGGTGGAGGCGTTGCCCTGCGGGTCCATGTCGATGACCAGCACGCGGGCGCCGGACAGCGCAAGGGCCGCGGCGATGTTCACGGTGGTGGTGGTCTTGCCGACGCCGCCCTTCTGGTTGGCGACCGCGATCAGACGGGTGCGTTCCGGCTTGGGGAAGACGGCGGCCTCGATGGCCTTGTACCGTGATGCCTCCTGCGCGATCTGCGTGCCGAGCGGAGAACTTGCATCCTTGAAGATGCGATTGATGGTTTGCGTGACCGTCTCCGGTTCCGACAGACCCCCAACGCTCCGGTCATCTGCTGTGGACACAAGTTCCTCCTTCACAAGACAGTATGTTCCAGTTTCATCATCCGCATGGACATGGATGCGCCGGTTTTCGGCCCGCATCCGCAGGTTTTCCACACATCGGCTCCACTTATCCACACACTTATCCACAATACAGTGGATAAGTGTGGACAACAGTGGATAAGTGGATGTTGACAATGCGGCGAAAACCATAGATTATCCTTGCAAACACTCGGTTTTCACGCCCTGCAAGTTATCCACATTGCCTTTTAACACTGTGGATAACTTGTTTCATTCGGCATATGAGTATGTGGATAATTCCTTACCGCTTATCCACAATCACGACATGCGTCGGTTCGAGTCCGGGACCGACCTCGGCTTCGACCACGCGCGGATGCAGACCGCCGCGCTTGGCGATCTCCTTGGCGGCCTTGTCGATCTCGGCCTGCGCGGAACGCCCCTTCAATGCGATCAGCCGGCCGTGGGATTTCAGCAGCGGCAGCGTCCAGCCGGACAACTTGGTCATCGGCGCGACCGCGCGGCAGGTCACCACCGCGAACGGATGCATACCGGGCGTCTTGCGCAGTTTGGCAATGACCTCTTCGGACCGCGCGCGCAGCACGGTCACATTCTTGAGATCCATCTCCTCGACGCACTCGTTCAGCCATTCGACACGGCGTTCCATCGGTTCGACCAGCGTGAACTTGTGGTCCGGCAGGCAGGCCGCGGCGACGATGCCCGGGAATCCGCCGCCAGACCCGATATCGGCGACGGTTTTGAACCGTTCGTTCGCTGTCGCCTTGCGCACGAACGGCACGATCGCGGCGGAGTTCAGGATGTGGCGTTCCCATACGATCGGCACGTCGCGCGGACCGATCAGGCCACGCGGTTCGCCTTCGCGCATGAGTTTCTCGTGGAACACCTCCAGCTTGGGCAGCGCGTCGCCGAGTACTTCGGCGAGTACGGGAGCGCCGTCGAGCTGATCGGAGATCGGCTCGACGGGCTCGGATGTTTCATGTGAAACGTCAGTATTCATGCGATGCCCTTCATGACTTTCGCGTCATTTCGACCGAGCGAAAGCGAGCGGAGAAATCTGACGGGAGGCTTTCGGCTTCTTAAGATTTCTCCGCTCGCTACGCTCGGTCGAAATGACACATAGATTGGTTTGCCACTCGGAATGGCTTCTGACTCCCCCAGTCAGCTTTGCTGACAGCCCCCTCAACAGAGGGGGCCTAGGGCGGAGGCTACTCTTCGACCTCGTCGGTGTCGGCGGAATCGTCGGCGTTGGCCTTGAGATAGACGGTCACGTAGCGGCGCGGCTCCTCGCCGTGCGAACGCGACTTCAGGCCCTCGTCGCGGACCACATCGTGCACGACCTTGCGCTCGAACGAGTTCATCGGCTTGAGGTCGACCGGCTCGCCGGTCTCCTTCACCTCGTCGATCGCGTCGAGCGCGATGTCGCGCAGACGCTGGCGCTTGCGCTTGAGGAAGCCGTCCACATCCACGATCAGGTGCGAACGCTCGCCGGTCTTCTGCTGCACGGCCAGCCGGGTCAGCTGCTGCAACGCATCGACCACTTCCCCATTGCGGCCGATCAGATGCTTGATGTCGGTATCGTCGTCGGCGACGATCTGCACCATCGGCCGTCCGTTGCGCACGCCCATCTCGATGTCGCCGTCGTAATCGGCGATGTCAAGCAGTCCCTCGAGATAGTCCGCGGCGATATCAGCCTCCTCGTTGAGCTGATCGATCGTCTTCTCGTCGTCCTGCGCCATATCACAACTCCTTATCAGCGAGGCCAAAAGGTGGTCAAATCTACAAGTCAGTCTAAACCAAAAAATCTCACGGAAACGAATCACGCACCGTTTCCGTGAGATCATGGCACACTATTTCTTCTTATTGCGGTTCTTGCGCTGCGGCTGCACGCGCTGGTAGCCCTGCTTCTCCTTGAGCTCGGCCTCTTCCTTGGCCTTGATGAGCTTCTCCTCCTCAAGGCTGGGCAGTCCGGCCTTCGCGCGACGCTCGTTCTCGCGCTTGTGGTCGCGCACTTCCTTGTCCTTGGCGGCCGGCGAACCGGGCGTCGGGAAGGCGTACACCTGCCACGCAGTGCGGGCGAGGTTGCACACGTTGTTGGTAAGCCAGTAGACGAGCACGGCGAACGGCATGGTCACGCCGGAGAAGATGTACATGACCGGGAACAGCCACAGCATGCCCTTCTGCATGGCCGCGGCCTGGCCGACCATCGCCTCCTGGTTCGTGTTGCGCTTCATGCTGAAGTACGTGGTGAACCACAGGCAGAAGCACATGAGCGCGACGAAGACGCCGATGATGATCTTGCCGTGCGTGGATGCGGAGCCGAACACGTCGGTGACGTTCACGCCGAAGACCGTGGTCTGCGAGAACTGCTTGGCGGTGGCGACGTCGAACGCGCCGAGGGCCTCGCGCTTGCCGCGGGCGATGTACGGAATGGCCGAGAGCACGTAGAACATGCACATGAAGACCGGCGACTGGATGAGCATCGGCAGGCACGAACCGGCCGGGTTCGCGTCGTTGTCCTGATACAGCTTCATCATCTCGCGCTGCATGGCCTCTTTGCTGGCCTGGTCGTTCTTGCCCTTGTACTTGTTCTGGATGCGCTGCATCTGCGGCTGGATCGCCTGCATCTTGCGCATCGACTTCATCGTCTTGTAGTACAGCGGGAACACGCACGCATGCACGACGAGCACGAGGAAGATGATCGACAGCACCCACGAGAAGCCGACGGGCGACATGCCGAGCAGGGTCAGGAAGCTGTGGAAGATGGCCATGATCTGGGTCATCAGCCACTCGACCGGGGTCAGCAGCTTGTACAGCCAGCCCCAAAAGCCGCTGTCCAGCAGGAAGTTATCGTAATTGATCATCGCTAGGCCATCTCCTTACGTTGCGCATGATGATCCGGCTCGTCGGCATCATCATGCCAGGCCAGTGGTGTCAGTCGGGGCTCCTCATGGGCCTTCGACCACGAAAATCGATAAAAAACTGAATACCGCTGCGGCACATCGTCAATGCCGCCGCGACTCCACGGTCGGCAACGCAGCAGACGCAATACGGCGAGCACACCGCCGCGAAACGCCCCGTACCGCTCCAATGCCTCGATGGCATAGTTCGAGCAGGAGGGGTAATACTTGCAACAGGCCGGACGGTTCGCGGAAATCGTCCGCTGATACCAGCGGATCGCGCGAATCATACCGTCAGCCGCGTGCATCGGCGGCACGCTTCGCTGTTTTACGTGAAACAGCGTCGAACAGCGACGCCACTTGCCGGTCCAACGACTGGAAATCGGCATGCGCGGCACTCGGCTTGGCGCGCATCACGACGTCCACGGATTCGGGAAGCCGCGATTCGTAGGCGCGGGCCAGTACGCGGAACCGTCGCTTGACGGTGTTGCGCGTGACCGCATGACCCACCGATTTGGATACGGCGAGGCCAAGCCGCCGGCCATTCGCCGTCGTTTCGCCCAAAACTGAGGAATCGTCGCGCACCAGATAGTGCACGACGATATCCTTGTCACTGACTTTACGACGGCGCTTGAGCACGGTGACGAAGTCACGATGACTCTTCAGCCGCTCCACGTCGATGTTGCCGCCGAGCGTATAGGTCAGGCGGCCAGGGACTTGCGGCCCTTGGCGCGGCGACGGTTGATGGTCGCGCGGCCGGAACGGGTGCGCATGCGCAGGCGGAAGCCGTGCTTCATGTGACGGCGACGGTTGTTAGGCTGGAATGTCCTCTTCATAATTTAGCTCCCGGTGTTTTAGCCGCGCCAAGGCACGGCTCCTCATGAGTCAAGCTATACCAAAGTACTCTTACCCCTGGCCACAAGTCAAAACGCCGAGCGTATTTTCACATTTCGGTCGTTGTTCACGCTCCCGTTCACATGCTCGTAACCGTTGGAAAATAACGCGCCGACGGGGGCGAGTTATCCACAAATTACACGAATGTTATTCACATTCCAATGTTTTCAACACGCAAGCCTGTGGATAACTTCTAGGTTTTGGAGTAAAAATAGTCTGTTGCTATAGTATTCGCTCGAGTGGAGGAGGCCCCAATGGCGAACACGCCGCAGGACCCCGCCGCGCAGGCGGCCCGAATCTGGGCCGACGCGCTGGCTCTGCTCAAGCATAATTCCAACCTGACTTCGCGGGAAAAGGGATGGCTCGAAGGGGTCGTTCCCGAAGCGGTGTTCGGCACGACGATCGTGCTGTGCGTCGAGAATCTCGCCACCCAGCAGGCATTGCAGAAGGATCTGAGCGATCCACTGCTGCGCGCACTGTATATCGCATCCGGCGTCAACATGTTCCCCGCGTTCAAGGTGGAACCGCGACCGATCGTCCAGAACCAGCCAAAACCGATGGTTCCCTCGCCCAGGCCGTCGCAGTCGGTGCCGAAATATCAGGATTTCGAAACTCAGTCGGCTCCGACCGTCGCCGATCTCGGCCAGGAGAACTACCGGCCGGACGGCCACCGCCCGACCAAACCGCAGGTCCAGCCGATGCCCGACATCGCGCCGCGCGGCAACGCCTCCCCCATGCTCGACACCGTGGACACCACGTTCCCGGCACCCAGCATGAAGGTGTCGCTCGATCCGGTGACGCATCTGAACAAGAACGCCACGTTCGACACGTTCGTTCCCGGCGCCTCCAACCGATTCGCCCGCACCGTCGCGATGCGAGTGGCAGAAGGATCGGGGCGTGACTTCAACCCGTTGTGTATCTACGGCGGGTCGGGTCTGGGCAAGACCCACCTGCTGAACGCGATCGGCAACTATGCGCTGGTGTGCGATCCTTCGCTGAAGGTGCGCTACGTCACCTCCGAGGAATTCACGAACGAATTCATCGAGGCGCTGTCCGATACGAACAAGAGCCAGGGCCAGATCGCGGGCTTCAACAAGCGGTACCGAGAAGTCGACGTGCTGCTGATCGACGACATCCAGTTCCTCAGCGGCAAGGATGCGACGCTCGACACGTTCTTCCACACGTTCAACACCCTGTCGCAGGCGAGCAAGCGCATCGTCATCGCGTCGGATGTGCCACCGAAGAAGCTGAAGGGCTTCGAGGAACGACTGATTTCCCGATTCGAGTCCGGCCTGGTCGTGGACGTTACGCCGCCCGACATCGAGACCCGTATTGCAATCCTTCGCATGATGGCGCGGATGCAGCACGCCGACGATATTCCGGACGACGTGCTCGACCTGATCGCGGAACGGTTCACGGAGAACATCCGAGAACTGGAAGGCGCGCTGAACCGCGTGATCGCGGCGGCGTCGCTGAACGAGCAGCCGGTCACCCGCGCGCTTGCCGAGCAGACGCTGCAGGATTTCTTCACCGCCGATGTCGAGATCAAGCCGACCGACATCATTATTCAGGTCGCGAAGTACTTCCACCTGTCGTTCGATGACATCGTTGGCAAGGGACGCACCAAGAACGTGTCGATCGCGCGTCAGATCGCGATGTATCTGTGCCGCGAGAACACCGGTATGAGCCTGGTCGACATCGGCGAGGTGTTCCACGGACGCGACCATACCACGGTGATGCACGCGGTCAAGCAGATCAACCAGAAAATGCAGCAAAAGCAGGAGATCTACAACTACGTGATGGAGCTGACGCTGCGACTGAAGCAGCAGCCGGCCGATAACTGACGGCAGTTGGCGTTTTTGCGCGGTATTTCGCGCGATGTTCCGGCGGAATTGTTGCGGAATGCGGTTTCCGCGGCTTTCGCTACCCTCGCATACCCCATCCAGCAGAATCGTTTTGAGCGAACGATTTCGGGGATTTTTTGGACGCTTCGGGAAAAGCGCCGATTTTGGTCTGTCAGAACGATTGTGACGGATACGCGATTCGCGGTTTTTTGCTGAGGAAACGTTCGCGTTGCTCGCGAACGCGGATGTACTTGTTGCGTGGCTTGAAGTGCGGTATTGGTCGCACGTGTGCGACCAATGCTGTGTTGTGCGCGGCTGCGCCGCGAAGTACCCCACCCGGCGCTTCGCGCCACCCTCCCCTGAAAGGGGAGGGAAACCCATCAAGGCGGTACGAGAGGACAGCACGATTCGCCCTCCCCTGAGATGGGAGGGAAACCATCAAGGCGATACGAGAAAACGGCACGCTGCTTCACTTTCTCCTAAAGACGGGAGGGAAAGGTCACGGTCTTGGGACTTCGTGTGAAGCAAACGCTACCGACGTTTTGCTTCGTTGCGAGGTTCCTAACTGGAAAGCCTCTCCGATGAAAGGTATTTGTTCGGCTGTCTGCATGCAAATGTTTTTTGTGCGTGAATCGAAGTCCTCGAAAACCATGTCCTTTCCCTCCCCTCTTCAGGGGAGGGTGTCAGCGAAGCTGACGGGTGGGGTACTTCGCGGCGCAAGCCGCGCACAACACAGCATCGGACTCGCAAAGCGAGGACGATTCCGCCAACATCGCGCAGGCCGAACCGCATCCACCACAGGCCCGCTGAGCGAACGATTTCGGCACTATTTCACGGCTCCTGAAAAAATGCCCGATTTTGGTCGCTCAGAACGATTGTGGTGGACGGGCAGTGGTGCTCAAGAGCGCTGCCATGACAGCGTTTGCGCAACCTTGCAATCACACGTTGCCACCATCATTCCGCAACCGCGCAAATGCAGCTCAGCGCAGCCGCATCACCCGTTCACCACAACCCCGCTGAGCGAACGATTTCGGCACTTTTTCACGCGGATCGGGAAAATGCCCGATTTTGGTCTGTCAGAACGATTGTGGTGAACGGTCGAGGGCGCTCAAGAGTGCTGCCATGACAGCGTTTGCGCGTCCTTGCAATCACGCTTTACCACCACTGTTCCATCATCGCGCAGACACGTCGCGGCCAGCCGCATCGCCCGTCCAGCACAACCCCGCTGAGCGAACGATTTCGGGCGTTTTTGCCGGCGCCGAGAAAAACCGTCGATTTTGGTCTGTGAGCGCGATCGTGGTGAACGGGCCTTCCGAGCCACCCGCGAAACGGCCTCGACACGCCCGGATTCTACGTTGATTTTCAGGAAAGTTATCCACATACTTATGCACAAATGTGGGTAAATCCTGCGGATAACTTGTGGATAACTCATGCTGGGCTGTGGATAGCTCGTGGACTATTCGGCCGAAAATGTGGATAATTTTCGAGACCAACTTTTTCTGTGGATAACTCACCTACTTATCCACAGAAAATCCAGAAGTTATCCACAAAAATTACGATCCGGTCAGCGCTACTCGCTCTTGGCTTCCGACGAGTTATCCACAGTTTCCACAGTGCTTATTATTACGACTACCTAACTCACTTATCTCAAACTCGTCACCGCAATCATAACGCCCCCAAGTCCAAAATTCGCAAACGTGCACCCTACGGTTAGAATGGCGAGCAAGAACAGCAAACGAAAGTAGGACCAATGAAAGTCGAAATCGATTCCGCCGCGTTGGCCGACGCGGTCGCCTGGACGACCCGCGTGATCGAGGCCCGTCCGGCGAATCCGATTCTCGTCGGCATCCGGCTCGAAGCCGTCGACGGAACGTTGCAACTCTCCGCGTACAACTACAAGATCTCCGCGCGTCACCACATCGAAGCCGGCATCGACGAACCCGGCAGTGTGCTGGTGCTCGGCAAGCTGCTCGCCGACATCACCAAGTCGCTTCCCGCGGAACGCACCTACCTGTCGACCGACGACTCGACGCTGACCATCACGTCGGGCAAGTCGAAGTTCACGTTGCAGCTCATGCCGGAAACCGAATACCCCGATATGCCTGTCGTTCCGGCGAAAATCGGCCAGGTCGACGCGCCGACGTTCGCGCAGGCCGTCTCCCAGGCATGCGTCGCGGTGTCCCGCGAGGAGAATCGCCCGGTGCTGACCGGCGTTCGCGTCCAGTTCCGCGGCGACAAGGTCATCATGACCGCGACCGATCGTTTCCGTCTGGCCCGCGCGACCTTCACCTGGACCCCGACCGATCCGAACATCGATGCGACCACGCTGGTCCGCGGTTCGCTGCTGCGTGACATCGCGCGTTCGCTCGACGAACACCAGAACGTCGTGATCGATTTCGATCAGGATTCGTCGTCGCTGCTCGGTTTCGAAAACGCCGGCCGCGTTTCGACGTCGCAGCTGATCGACGGTGAGTTCCCGGCGACCGATCGTCTGTTCGCTGATGACTATCCGATCCAGGCGGTGATCGATCGTCAGCAGCTGATCGGCGCGATCAAGCGAGTCGCGTTGGTCGCCGAACGCAACGCCGCGATCCGCATGCTCTTCTCCGGACAGGAACTCAAGCTGACGGCCGGCGCGATCGACGAGGCTCAGGCTCAGGAAATTCTCGATGTCGATCTCGACGGCGAGGATATCGAAGTCGCGTTCAACCCATCGTATCTGATCGAAGGTCTGTCGGCGATCACCGAACCGTTCGTGCGCATCAAGATGACGACCGCGGTCAAGCCGGTCGAATTCAACGGCCAGCAGGAGAGCGACTCCGACGAGTCGATGGACTATCGTTATCTGCTGGTGCCGGTTCGCTTCAGCTGATGATCGGATCGGCGGCCGGGACTGATGATCGGAATGATGATCTGATTTCCGATAGGAAAAATGAAAACAAGATCCCGCTCGTGACTGACCTACCGCAAGTCTGACGGTGGATACAGCAGATGGCTGCCGATCGTACATAACTCAACAATCGTTGGAAAGACAATACGGAAAGCGCTTACCAAAGTTGGGCAAGAACAAACGGAAAGCGCTTTCCGTTTTCTGTGACTGGAGATGCCGCGCATGTACGTTTCACGCCTCGCGCTTGACCACTTCCGCTCGTGGGAGCATCTGGTGGTCGACTTCACGCCCGGCGTGAACATCCTGCAGGGCGCGAACGGACTCGGCAAAACCAATATCGTCGAGGCCGTCGAGGTACTTTCCACCGGCTCCAGCCACCGCGCGTCCTCCTCGTTGCCGTTGGTCGAACGCGGCTGCACCTCCGCCGTCATCCGAGCGAACGTGGACACTGCGGCTCCTGCGGATTCGCCGGTTGCCGGCCGCAATCCGGGCGGAGTCGACGGCGGCTCGGCCGACGCGGTCGCCAATGCGGATATCGATGCTGAAAACGGCTCTATTCCGCCCGCTGGTGACCTACTGGGGGAAAGTGGTGTATCTACCGCCCCCGGCGTCTCGAACGCCGTTACAGGCGATTCTGGGAGCGTTACGAATACATCTGCAACGCAGTCCCCCGCCGTCACCGGCGACGTCGTTCCCGAAACGACCACGTACGAACTGACCATCGCGGCGCGCGGCGCGAACCGTGCCCGCGTCAACGGCGGCAAATCCGCGTACCTGCGCGACGTGATCGGCCGCATCCCCAGCGTCTCGTTCACGCCCGAGGACCAGCGTCTCGTCGCCGGCGACCCGGCCAGCCGACGCACGCTGCTCAACCAGGCCGGCGCACTGCTCATCCCCGGTTACGCCGACCGGCTGCAAACGATCGCGAAAATCGCCAAACAGCGTGCGGCCCTGCTCAAGCAGCTCGGCGAGGCCCGTCGCAGCGACCCCGCGTTCGCGGAACTGCCCTCCCCCACCGACGCGGCGCTGGCCGGACTGGAGATCTGGACCGGGCAGTTCATCGACGCCGGCGTCACGCTCACCCGCGACCGCCAGCGCCTGACCGACATGCTCGCCGCCCCGTTCGCCGAGATCTACCGCGATCTGGCCGGCGAGAGCGAACGCGCAAGCCTTGTCTACCAGCCGTCCTTCGACGAGGTGCTGCTCTACCCCGACGGGCCTCAGCCGCACATCAGCGAGCATTTCCAGCGCATCTACCCGGGCGAGGTGGCGCGCGGGCAGAACCTGATCGGCCCGCACCGAGACGACCTCGACATCGAACTGGACGGCATGGCGGCGCGCGAGTTCGCGTCGAACGGCGAGATGTGGACGATGGCGCTCGCGCTCAAACTGGCGCTGTACCGTGTGATCGCGGCCGAACGCGGCGTCAAGCCGATCGTCATCCTCGACGATGTCTTCGCGCAGCTCGACGAATCGCGCCGCCGGCAGATCCTCGACTTCGCCGCGCGGCAGGACCAGGTGCTCATCACCGTCGCCGCAGCCAGCGACATCCCCGATCTCGACACGATCGGCGGGGGCACGGCCGGCGGAAACGCGCACATCATCGACGTGGCCGCGCTCAAACGCGAGCAGGACGCGTACCTGCACCCCGATCTGTCGGCGTTCGGTATCGAGGTCGAATCATGAAGCCGCCGATCGAACGCATCCTCAAACTCGACGAACGCAAGCTGCCGGCCGAGATCTTCGACCGGCTCGCCAAACACGGCGGCTACGTCATGCGCGACCGCAAAACGCAGGAGGAGAACCGCGAGAAGGCGTGGGAGAGCTTCGGCAAGCCCGGGCGCGATCCGAACACGCTGGGCAGCGTGCTCGGCGGCATCGCGGCCGGGCGGCATTGGGTGCCGCAGCTCAAGCTCGCGCAGCTGCGCGACCACTGGGACCAGGTCGTCGGTCCGGGCATCGCGATGCATTCGACCGTGGCCAGTTTCCGCGACGGCGTGCTCACGATCCGCGCCGAATCGCCGAACTGGGCCACGACCTTGACGTATATGATTCCCGAGCTGACCGCCAAGATTCGCGAGCGGCTGGCGGGATTGGACATCCAGGAGATCCGCGTGACCGGGCCGGCGAGCGGGGCCACGGGGTACAACCGGTATAGGCGCGGCGGGTACCGCGGACGGCGGGGGTGACCGTCTGCCGACCGCGGAGCTGACGGGCGTATAGATTTCTCGACTCGGCTGCGCCTCGCTCGAAATGACATATAACGTTCGACGCGACGAAAGCCGCCGCCGCGTATGGCTGTGCCTCTCGAAATGACATATAAGGTCGGCAGGGCTGACGGCTACGCCGAGCAAAATTGCGAATTTGGCCGCTGGGGGCGGTGTCGGCGTAGACGAGTAGACTTACGTGCATACTATGCACAAGGCTGGAAGAGCCCATTATTTGCGTTTTAGGGCATATCGCCCTTGCGAATGGCCTCTCAAGCGGGGGTAAAACGCAGAAAGGAATCCTGTGGCAGACGAAGCAGATTCGCTTGAAGGTTCCACCGACAACAACGATCAGCACATCACCGATCCCATCACCGACAAACAGGCCGAACTCAACGCGGCCGCCGAACAGATCAACAACGACGAACTGGTCGACGCGCAGCTTGACGACAGCATGTCCCCCGACCACTACGACGCCAGCGATCTGAAGGTCCTCGAGGGCCTTGAGGCCGTGCGCATCCGCCCGGGCATGTACATCGGCTCCACCGGCCCGCGCGGCCTGCACCACCTCGTCTACGAGATCGTCGACAACTCCGTCGACGAGGCGCTCGCCGGCTACGCGACGCACATCGAGGTCACGATCCTGCCGGACAACGGCATCCGCGTCGTCGACGATGGCCGAGGCATCCCGGTCGACGAGGTGCCCGGCGAGGGCGTCTCCGGCGTCGAGACGGTCATGACCAAGCTGCACGCCGGCGGCAAGTTCGGCGGCGGCGGATACGCGGTCTCCGGCGGTCTGCACGGCGTCGGCATCTCCGTCGTCAACGCGCTGTCCACGCGCGTCGACATCGAAGTGCGCCGTCAGGGCTTCCACTGGACGCAGACGTACATCAACCAGCATCCGACCGCGCGACTCAAGCAGGGCGAGCCGATGGCCGAAGGCGAGTCGACCGGCACGTCCGTCACGTTCTGGCCGGACGGCAAGATCTTCGAGACGACCGTCTACGACTTCGAGACGCTGCGCGCGCGCTTCCAGCAGATGGCGTTCCTGAACAAGGGCCTGAAGATCAGCCTGACGGACCTGCGCGAGCCGGACTTGGCCGGTGACGAGGTCGCCGGTCAGGACGACGACGGCGAGACGAAGCACCAGAGCGTCACGTACCAGTACGCGAACGGCATCAAGGACTACGTCGACTACCTCGTCAAGTCCCGCAAGGCGACGCCGGTCGAGGACGACGTGATCGACTTCGAAGCCGAGGACCTGAAGATCGGCATTTCCGCCGAGATCGCGATGCAGTGGACGACCGCGTACTCCGAGGCCGTGCATACGTTCGCGAACACGATCTCCACGACCGAGGGCGGCACCCACGAGGAAGGCTTCCGCGCCGCGCTCACCTCGCTCGTGAACCGTTACGCGCGCGAGAAGAACATCCTCAAGGACAAGGACGACAACCTCTCCGGCGACGACGTGCGGGAGGGCCTGACGGCCGTGATCTCCGTCAAGCTCACCACCCCGCAGTTCGAAGGCCAGACCAAGACCAAGCTCGGCAACTCCGAGGCGAAGACCTTCGTGCAGCGCGTGATGACCGACAAGCTCGGCGACTGGTTCGACGCACACCCGAGCGAGGCCAAGAACATCATCCAGAAGGCCATCGAGGCGTCCCGCGCGCGCATCGCCGCCAAGAAGGCGCGCGAGAACACGCGCCGCAAGTCGATCTTCGAATCGGCCGGCATGCCCGACAAGCTCAAGGACTGCCAGTCCAACAACCCCGAAGAGTGCGAGCTGTTCATCGTCGAGGGCGATTCGGCAGGCGGCTCCGCGATTCAGGGCCGCAATCCGGAGACGCAGGCGATCCTGCCGCTGAGAGGCAAGATCCTCAACACCGAGCGCGCGTCCATCGACCGCATGATGAAGTCCGACACGATCGAGTCGCTCATCACGGCCGTCGGCGGCGGCTATGGCGAGGACTTCGACGTGAGCAAGGTGCGCTACCACAAGGTCATCATCATGGCCGATGCCGATGTCGACGGCGCGCACATCGCCACACTGAACCTCACGTTGTTCTTCCGCTACATGCGCCCGATGATCACCGCCGGCTACGTGTACGTGGCCATGCCGCCGCTGTACCGACTCAAGTGGACGCGCGGCGACCACGACTACGTGTACACCGACCGCGAGCGTGACGAGAAGCTCGCCGAGGGACGCGCGGCCGGACGCCAGCTGCCCAAGGGCGAAGGCATCCAGCGCTACAAGGGTCTGGGCGAGATGACGTACCAGGAGCTGTGGGAGACGACCATGGACCCCGAGCGGCGCATCCTGAAGCAGATCCACATCGAGGACGCGGCGGCCGCGGACGAGACGTTCTCGATGCTCATGGGCGACGACGTGGAGCCGCGACGCCTGTTCATCCAGAGGAACGCGAAGGACGTGCGCTTCATTGACGCGTGACGATTTTTTCTCGGCTCCCTCTGATGAGGGAGCTGGCCGACGAAGTCGGACTGAGGGAGAGATTCGGCTGCAGGTCGACGAGAAATCTGAATCAGCCTTCGGCTGATGCGACATTGTTAGCGGCTACGCCGCAGACGCTCCCCCAGTCAGCTTCGCTGACAGCCCCCTCAGCCGAGGGGGCCAAGATCCTTTTTTACAGCCAACGATAAAAGGAACCAATAAGTGGCAGACGAAAACAGCACCGGCGGCAACGACCTGCCGGAGCAGAACGACGAGCGGGCCGAGCACTCGCTCGAGCCTACGAGCCCGCAGGCCAGCGAGAACCTGGTCCTCGACGAGCATCGCGTGGCCCACACCGACATCCAGAAGGAGATGCGCCAGTCCTACCTCGACTACGCGATCTCCGTCATCGTCGAACGCGCCCTGCCGGACGTGCGCGACGGCATGAAGCCGGTCCACCGCCGCATCGTGTACGCGATGTACGACGGCGGCTACCGCCCGGACCGCGGCTACTCCAAGTGCGCCCGCCCGGTCGCCGACGTCATGGGCAACTACCATCCGCACGGCGACGCGGCGATCTACGACACCCTCGTGCGTATGGCCCAGCCGTGGTCGATGCGTTACACGCTCGTCGACGGCCAGGGCAACTTCGGCTCGGCCGGTGACGATCCGCCCGCGGCCATGCGTTACACCGAGTGCCGCATGATGCCGCTCGCGATGGAAATGGTGCGCGACATCGACAAGGACACCGTCGACTTCGTGCCGAACTACGACGGCCGTACGCAGGAGCCGACCGTGCTGCCCGCACGCTTCCCGAACCTGCTCGCGAACGGCTCGTCCGGCATCGCCGTCGGCATGGCGACCAACATCCCGCCGCACAACATGCGCGAGCTGGCCACCGCCGTCCACTGGACGCTCGACCATCCGCAAGCTACCCGCGAGGAGCTGCTCGACGCGCTCATCGGCATCATCAAGGGACCGGACTTCCCGACCGGCGCGACCATCCTCGGCCACAAGGGCATCGAACAGGCGTACCGCACCGGACGAGGCCTGATCACCATGCGCGCGGTCGTCAACACCGAGGAGATCAAGGGGCGCATGTGCCTCGTGGTCACCGAGCTGCCGTACCAGGTCAACCCGGACCGTCTGGCCGCGTCCATCCGCGAAGGCGTGCGCGACGGCAAGATCCAGGGCATCGCCGACATGCGCGACGAGACGTCCGGCCGCACCGGCCAGCGCCTCGTGCTCGTGCTCAAGCGCGACGCCGTGCCGAAGGTCGTGCTCAACAACCTGTACAAGCACTCGCAGCTACAGCAGACGTTCGGCGCGAACATGCTCGCGCTGGTCGACGGCGTGCCGCGCACGCTCAGCCTCGACGCGTTCATCCGCCACTGGGTGAACCACCAGCTCGAAGTCATCGAACGCCGCACCCGGTACTTGAAGCGCGAGGCCGAGGAACGCGACCACATCCTGCAGGGCCTGCTCAAGGCCATGGACGCGATCGACGAGGTCATCAGGCTGATTCGCTCCAGCCAGGGCCGCGACGACGCCCGTCCGAAGCTCATGGAGTTCCTCGACATCGACCAGGTGCAGGCCGACGCGATCCTGTCGATGCAGCTCGTGCGCCTCGCCAACATGGAGCGCCAGAAGATCATCGACGAGCACGAGGAACTGCAGCGCAAGATCGCCGACTACAACGACATCCTCGCCAAGCCGGAACGCCAGCGCAAGATCGTCGGCGACGAACTCGACGAAATCGTCGCCAAGTACGGAGACGACCGCCGCACTAAGATCCTGCCGTACTCCGGCGAGATGAACGTCGAGGACCTGATCGCCGAGGAGAACGTGGTCGTCACGGTCACGCACTCCGGCTTCATCAAGCGCACCAAGGCCGACGAATACCGCGCCCAGCACCGCGGCGGCAAGGGCATCAAGGGCGCCAAGCTGCGCGAGGACGACGTGGTGGACCACTTCTTCCTCACGTCCACGCACAACTGGCTGCTGTTCTTCACGAACAAGGGACGCGTGTACCGCATCAAGGCGTACGAGCTGCCCGAAGGCTCGCGCGACTCCAAGGGCCAGCACGTGGCGAACCTGCTGCAGTTCGGCCCCGACGAGACGATCCAGACCGTGCTGTCGATCCCGAACTACGAGGTCGCCAAGTACCTGGTGCTCGCGACCCGGTCCGGCAAGGTCAAGAAGACCGCGCTCGCCGAGTACGATTCGCCGCGACAGGGCGGCCTGATCGCCGTGCGTCTCATCGAGGACGAGAACGGCGAGACGGCCGACGAGCTGGTCGGTGCCGCGCTGTGCAACGCCGAGGACGACATCATCCTCGTGTCTCGCCTTGGCATGAGCCTCAAGTTCGCAGCCGACGACGATCAGCTGCGTCCGATGGGCCGCCAGACCGCCGGCGTGCAGGGCATGAAGTTCCGCGACGGCGACAGCCTGCTCGCGATGGATGTCGTGCCGGACGATTCCGATCAGGACCTGCTCGTGGTGACGAACGAGGGCTTCGCCAAGCGCACGGCGATTTCCGAGTACCGACTGCAGGGCCGCAACGGCTTCGGCGTGAAGGCGCTGCAGCTTGCGGAGGGGCGCGGTTCGTTGGTTGGCGCGGTGATCGTGGCCGAAGACGATCAGGTGCTCGCGATCATGAAGTCCGGCAAGGTGATCCGTTCCGACGTGGCCGAGGTCAAGCGCACCGGCCGCAATACGCAGGGCGTGACGCTGGCCAAGCCGGACAAGGGTGACGAGATCATCTCCATCGCGCGCAACGAGGAGAAGGACGACGACGCGGACGAGTCCGCGGCTGAGCCCGCGGAACCCACTGCTCCGAGCGAGCAGTAACCGTCTGCTGAGACTGGTAGTCTCGCATAAGATAACGGCTCAGACAAGGAGCAACGATGAGCGAGAACCTTGAGGACGACGGCGAGGGCATGGCCCAGCCCGTCAGCTTCGCCGCCGAGCAGGCCGAACCGGCCGCACAGCCCGCGCATGTCGGCCGCGTGGCCCGTTCCGTGATCGGCGAAAGCGGTGCGTCGAACGGCACCGCGCATGCGCCCGCATCGGTGCCGCCCGCGGACCGTCCGAAGAAGAAGCGTCGCGGCACGCCGCGCGCCCGCCGCATGAACCTGTCGATCACGCATATCAGCGCATGGTCGGCGGCCAAGGTGTCGTTCCTGCTGGGCATCGCCGGCGGCATCATCCAGATCGTCGCCGTGCTGATCGTGTGGCTGCTGCTCAACGCGGCCGGCGTGTTCGAGAAGATCACCACGATCGTCAAGTCCACCGGTCTGGACACCGGCAGCTTCGATCTGGCCAGCATCATCAGTCTGCCCACGGTGCTGAGCGCCACGACGATCTTCGCCATCGTCGAGGTCGTGATCTTCACGCTGCTCGTGACCATCCTCACGCTGCTGTACAACGTGGTCACCGCGCTCGTCGGCGGCGTGCACGTCACCCTCGGCGACGACTGACTTCGCAAACGTACGCAAGTGGCTCCCCACCATCCCGGCGGGGAGCCACTTGCGTATGACCCGACGCCTCAGCCGAGTGACGTGCCCGTATGCCCCGTATACGGAACGACCGTAACTCAACAGCAACCCGTTGCCGGTGTTGAGATACGGCCGGTATTCGGTCCGGCGGCGGCCGTATCTCAACAGGAGGTCGCTGTTTATGTTGAGATACGGTCGTTTTGGGTATGGAAAACGGCCGTATCTCAACAAGGGTTTGTGGTTCTTGTTGAGATACGGCCGTTGAGCGCTTGAGTGGGGTGCTCGGACTGGATGATCCGGACCGCCCGGGGATGGTTGTGGCGCGGCGGCCGGACGGTGATCGATCAGGTGAGATGATCGATCACCGTCCGGCGGTCTTGATGGATGACGGCCCGCCGATCGGTTGACGGCTTACAGGATGCCCTGGGCGACCATCGCGTTGGCGACCTTGACGAAGCCGGCGGCGTTCGCGCCGAGCATCAGGTCACCCTCGTGGCCGTACTCCTTCGCGGCCTTGAGCGACTCGGCCACGATGGTCTCCATGATGTTCTTGAGCTTGGCGTCGACCTCCTCGAAGGTCCAGCTCAGACGGTAGCTGTTCTGGCTCATCTCGAGGCCGGAGACGGCCACGCCGCCCGCGTTCGCGGCCTTGGCCGGGCCGTACAGCAGACCGGCGTTCTGATACACGGCGATGGCCTCCGGCGTGGACGGCATGTTCGCGCCCTCGCACACGACCTTGCAGCCGCCGGCCACGAGCGCCTTCGCGGACTCCTCGTTGATCTCGTTCTGCGTGGCGCACGGCAGCGCGATGTCGCACGGCACGGTCCACACGCCGGAGCAGCCCTCGTGGTACTCGGCGGACGGCACGCGCTCGGCGTACTCCTTGATGCGGCCGCGCTCGACCTCCTTGATCTGCTTGACGACGGCCACGTCGATGCCGTTCGGGTCATACACGTAGCCGTTGGAGTCGGACACGGTGACGACCTTCGCACCCAGCTGTTCGGCCTTCTGCGCGGCGTAGATCGCCACGTTGCCGGAGCCGGAGATCACGACCGTCTTGCCTTCGAACGAATCTCCACGCAGCACGCGCAGCGCCTCGGCGGTGTAGTAGCACACGCCGTAACCGGTCGCCTCGGTACGGGCGAGCGAGCCGCCGAACTCGAGGCCCTTGCCGGTGAGCACGCCGGAGTACTCGTCGCGGATGCGCTTGTACTGGCCGAACAGGTAGCCGATCTCGCGGCCGCCCACGTTGATGTCGCCGGCCGGAACGTCGGTGAACTGGCCGATGTGACGGCACAGTTCGGTCATGAACGCCTGGCAGAAACGCATGACCTCGGCGTCGGACTTGCCCTTCGGGTCGAAGTCGGAGCCGCCCTTGCCGCCGCCCATCGGCAGCGTGGTCAGCGAGTTCTTGAGGATCTGCTCGAAGCCGAGGAACTTGATGACGCCCTCGTTCACGGTCGGGTGGAAGCGCAGGCCGCCCTTGTACGGGCCGATCGCGGAGTTGAACTGCACGCGGTAGCCGCGGTTGACCTGCACCTTGCCGGCGTCGTCGGTCCACGCGACGCGGAACTTGACCACGCGCTCCGGCTCGACGATGCGTTCGAGCACGCCCGCCTTCTCATACTCGGGGTGCTTCTCGATCACGGGTTCGAGGGTTTCGAACACCTCGCGCACCGCCTGCAGGAACTCGGGCTGGTCTCCGTCGCGCTGCTCGACCTGGGCGTAGACGCGCTTGATGTAATCGTTGGTGAACATGGATCTCCCTTGGTTCAGTCATCAGTAAGACGGTCTCATTGTATGGTCCGCTTGCTGAGATGCACAAGGATTTTTCCAAGATTTGGCTTGCGTCTCACATTGTTACTCGTTTGCAGTATTTGCTGCAAATAATTTATTGATCGATAAACAAGCGTCTTCCCCTTGCTATTCGGCCATTTTTTACCATTCTTTGAGTAGAATTAGAGTGAAAATTTATCGCGGGGGGGGGGCTTACGTTGTAGCGTATATGCGAAGGTTCGCGTAACCTTGGCGTGCAACTCAAAAAGTAAGCTACTCGTGATGGACGAGTGTGGAAATGGCGGATGAGGCGTAACGATGGTCAGCAAGAAAGTGGTGTTTGATGCCGATCGAGTGCAGTACCTGATCGGATTGCCGGCCGTGCGATCGGCGACGGCGAATCGAATCGAATATTCGGAGGATTTCCAGCGTGACTGCATGGAGCGGTATGCGAAAGGCGATTCTCCGGTGAAGATGTTCCGCGAGGCCGGACTTGGCCCGGAGATCATCGGGTACAAGCGCATCGAGCGGTGCATCGCCCGATGGAAGGAAGCCGCAGCCAAGCGCGCGGCCGAATCCGGCGAAGCGGCTGCGCAGACCCCTGCGGCTGCGTGATGCGACGGATATGATGCCTCCTTGCGTTAGGCTTGCGATTATTCCTATCGGAACGATTGCGGCATGACGCAGGGAGGCATTGTTCGATGATCGACGGGTTCAAAAAGTTCATTTCTCGCGGCAATATGATTGACATGGCGGTCGGTGTCGTGATGGGCAGCGCGGTGACGTCCGTGGTCAATGCGATCGTCAACAGCCTGATCAATCCGTTGATCGCGATGATCTTCGGCAAGCCGAACATGGACGGTCTGCTGGCGGTCACGTTCAACGGTGCGACCGTATCGATCGGCGCGGTGCTCGGCGCGATCCTCAACTTCTTCATCATCGCGGTCGCCGTGTATTTCTTCATCCTCGTGCCGATCAACAAGTTCCGCGACATGTCGGAAGCGCTGCTGGTCAAGGCCAAGCTCAAGGAAGCCGCCGACGCCGCCGCGGCCGCGGCCGAGCAGCCTGAACCGACCCCCGAGGAGCAGACCGTCGCGCTGCTCAAGGAGATCCGCGACGAACTCGCCAAGCGCGGAGCGTGACGGCCTGCTCGAACCGGCCGATCAGATCAGCTTGTTGCCGGCCGCGCGGTACAGATCCCACCAATCCTCGCGGCTGAGGTCGATGTCGGCGCCCGCGGCCATCTGCGTGATGCGTTCGGTGTTCATCGAACCGAGCAGCGGCTGGATGCCGGCCGGGTGACGCAGCATCCACGCCACGGCGATGCCGTTCGGCGTCGAATCGTACTTCGCGGCCAGCTTGTCCAGTTCGGCGTTGAGCTCCGGGAAGTGCGCGTTGCCGACGAACGGGCCGAATTCGGTGTCGGACTGGAACGGACACCACGCCTGGATCGTCATGTGCTTGAGGCGCGAGTACGGCAGGATACCGCCCGTGCGATCGGCCGCCTCGTCGTCGTTCACGTTGAAGTGGATCTCCGCGTCGAGCGGCTGCGTGTGCATCAGGCCGAACTGCAGCTGGTTGATCTCCAGCTTCTGCTTGAGTCCGCTCTGCAGCAGTTCGATCTGCCACGGTCCCATGTTGCTCACGCCGAAATGACGCACCTTGCCGCTCGACTCGAGCTTGTCGAACGCCTCGGCCACCTCGTCCAGCTCGAACAACGTGTCGATGCGGTGCAGCAGCACGGCGTCGACGTAATCGGTGCGCAGGGCCTTGAGTTCCGCGTCGAGCGAGTCAAGCAGGTGCTTGGCAGTGAAGTCGTAGCCGCGCGCGCCGCCGTCATCGAAACGGTAGTCGATGCCGAACTTGGTCTGGATGAAGATCTTGCTGCGGTCGAGGCCGGCGTCCTGCCACGCCTGACCGAATATGCGCGAGCTGGCGTGCAGTTCATGCACGTGGAATCCGTAGATGTCCGCGGTGTCGAAATAGTCGATGCCGGACTTGGCGGCGGTTTCGACCGTGCGGGCCGCGGCGGTCGCATCGAGCGCGTCCATGCGCATCACGCCGAGCGCGACGCGCGATGCGATCATGCCGGACTGTCCGATTTCCTGAGTTTTCATATCCACTCCCCTGTGCTGATAGTCATCGGTCGGTATCTGCCAGTCGATATCTTTCGGCCGGTAATCGTCAACCGATCTCCGTCACGCTGACGATATCCGGCGATATCCGACAGTCATCAACCGTACCGGTACCGCTGGTACTGCAATCGATTCAACCCTACTGCTTCAACCACACTTGAATGCAAGTTCTGCCATATCTATGAAATCATGCCAAAAAATACATTTTTATATAGATAAAATTGTATAGAAACGCATTTTATAATAGATAAGGATGCGACATGAAAAGGAATGCACTGCCAAAACTGGTTGAATGGTCGCGTTCGCCTAGTCGTAAACCCCTGTTGCTGTACGGTGCCCGGCAAACCGGAAAAACCTGGCTGCTCAACAAACTGGCTGCAACGGCGTTCGGGAACAGCCATGTGCGTTTCGATCTGGAACGGGACGACGCGGCCCGTCAGGTATTCGAGCGGGAACTTGATCCTGTGATTCTCATTCGTCGTCTGTCCCAGATCGCGCGCACTGAGATCATTCCCGGAACCACGTTGCTGATATTGGACGAGATCCAAGCCTCGAACCGTGCTTTGGCGTCCCTGAAATACTTCTACGAGGACATGCCCCAATTGCATATTGCCGCTGCGGGCAGTTTGCTGGGCGTGGCTGTCCACCAGCAGGGATTCACCATGCCTGTCGGCAAGGTGCGAACTATAACGTTGCATCCGATGGGATTCGACGAGTTCCTGGAGGCCGTCGGCGAAGGTGCGCTCGTCGATGAGATCCGGGAATGCTATCGGCATGCGACGCCGTTCTACCTGCATGACGCGATGCTGGAGCGGTTCTGGCAGTATCTGCTGGTGGGTGGTTTGCCGGAAGCAGTTACCACATTCGTGTCATCCGGAAACTATGATGCAGTCCGTGAGATTCAGTCGGATATCGTCGACTTGTATGTTGCGGACATGGCAAAATACGCGACTCCGACGGAGACTGCGCGCATACGTGACGTATGGAACAGCATCCCCGCGCAGTTGGCGAAGGAGAATCACAAGTTCCAATACAAACTGGTGAAAAGCGGTGGGCGAGCCGCCACCTATTCGTCCGCGATCTCGTGGCTGTTATCCGCTGGACTGGTGAACCGTTGCGTAAGGGTGTCCAGCGGACAGGTGCCGCTTGCCATGCACGAGGACGAGTCCGCGTTCAAAATATACATGTCCGATACGGGACTGCTGACAGCACGGTCGGGATTGGATTCCGCGCTGGCTCTGGATGCGAACTACCGCAGACGCATCGACTTGGGCGGCATCGTGGAGAACTATGTCTCGCAGATTCTGGCTGCAAATGATATCCCCTTGCGGTACTGGACGAGCGGCAACACCGCCGAAGTAGACTTCGTCATCCAGCCGCAACGGGCGGTTTGCGGCGTGCCGATCGAAGTCAAATCATCGGACCATACCAGATCACGAAGCCTGTCCGTGTACCGCGGCAAATACGATCCGGCTGAATCGGTTCGGCTATCCACCAAGAATTTCGGTCTTGAAGACGGCATTCGCAGCGTACCGCTGTACGCCGCATTCTGCATCACGCAGGGTGATCGCTGACGGTTGCGGGGAACGATTGTGCGGCTGAGATTTGGAGGTCCGGTTCGTCTGTCGGATCGTCTGTGCGTCCGGGCTTTCCTCCGCAATCCAAAAAGCCCGGCGGTTGGGCCGGGCTTTCGGAAGAGAGAAAGGAGAAGAAGGAAGAAGGTTGTTCAGTTATGTTGTGCGGTCTTTCGGCCGTTGACTACATATAATCATCTGATTCATGGCGTCGTGTGCGAGGAGTCTGTGAGTTGTGTGGGAGTCGTGCGGCGAAGGCGTGAACGTGTGTGCGTGGATGTGCGGCAGCTGGAGAGATTGCGGCAGCTGGGTCGTGGTGCGTGATGCAGTCAGCTGTTTGCTGTGATGTCCAGCTCGCGAAGACTGTCGGCCGACCACAGCGGAAGATTGAGCAGCCATCCTTCGTCCCGGTATCCGGCCAGACTGGTCCGTACCGCCTTACGCAGCGAAAAATGATCGACTGCAGTACGCAGGCTTTTGGCGTGAAGATTCTCCTCGGCCTTGACCTCTATCGGTAGTACGGCATCCGGATGATCCACGGCGAAATCGACTTCGGATCGTCCCCGCGGCGCGCTCCAGTAATATGGCTTCAGGTCTTGGGCGACCAGCTGCTGGCATACGTACTGTTCCGTAAAGGCGCCCTTGAACTCTGTAAACAGCGCATCCCCATCCAAAATGGTCTTCGGATTGAGTCCGGACAGTGCGCCAAGCAATCCGCAATCCACGGCGAACAATTTGAACGCGGACGAGTCGGCGTAGGAAGACAACGGCGTACGGATCGCGGAAACGGCAGGGACCTTGGTCGCCGCGCCGTAATCGCACAGCCACTGGATGCTCTCTTCAAAATCCCTGGCGCGTGCACCGTCACGAAGAGCGCCGTATATGAACTTGCGGTTTTCCTTCGCGAGTTGGGAAGGCAGCGACGACCAGACCATTCGGATACGCTCCAGCATGCGCAGCGGGGCGTGCTTGGAAAAATCTGAATCGTAATCGTCGAGAATGTCCCGCTGCAGTCTGCGAACTTCCGAAAAATCATGATGATCGGCAAAATCGGCGACCGCGGCCGGCATGCCGCCCACCACTAGGTATTCCTTAAGCCATACGGTGAGCTTGTCCCGGAACGAGGCATCCAGATCGCGTATGCCGTCACGGTCAGCGAGCATATCGGCCATCATGTCCTGTCCGACGGCGCGAAGATATTCGGAAAAATCCAAGGGGTGCAACGTGAGCGTATTCACCTTGCCGACCGGATACGAGTCGCCCTCGTGCCGGGTGATGCCCATGTAGGAGCCAGTGGCGATGACATGATATTCGGGTGCGTCCTCGCAGAAGTATTTCAGTGCGATCAGCGCTCGCGGGCACTCCTGAATTTCGTCGAGAATGATGAGGGTGTCCTGTGCGATCTTGACGCCGGTTTCCAGACTGATATTGCGCACGATGCGATGGATGTCGAGATCTCCGTCGAAGAACCGGCGCGCCCGCTCGTTGTTCATGAGATCGATGCGGGCCACGTTGGCGTACCGGGTTCTTCCGAATTCCTGGGACAGCCAGGTTTTTCCGGTTTGGCGCGCGCCGCGGATGATGAGCGGCTTGCGGTTACGTGAGGTTTTCCATGCGTCAAGCTGGTGCAGTGCGGTGCGTTCCATTGCTATGGCTCTTTCCCGGATTACAATCGCGTATTGTGGGTTATATGCACATATTACGTACGTAAAATGTGGGAGTCAAACAGATTGTGCGTATGTGTCGATGTTTTTTGTGGTTTTGATCGCAACCCAAAAAGCCCGGCGGTTGGGCCGGGCTTCGGGAGAGAGAAAGGAGAAGAAGGAAGAAGGTTGTTCAGTTATGTTGTGCGGTCTTTCGGCCGTTGACTACATATAATCATCTGATTCATGGCGTCGTGTGCGAGGAGTCTGTGAGTTGCGTGGGAGTCGTGCGGCGAAGGCGTGAACGTGTGTGTGCGTGGGGGTGAGGCAGCTGGGTTGCGGTGCGTGGCAGTTAGGCTGCGCGACGCATGGTGGTCGAAGTCTGACGCGAGTTGTCCGGTTGAGATAGGTGGAGACGATCGGAACGGCCGGTCGCGAGAGCATGGCGCGGTGACGTCCGCGCGATTGACGATATTGCTGCTGCCAATCGGCAGTAGGACAGGCGGAACTGAGGCTGAGGACATGGCTGAGCATATGACCACGAAGATGACCACGGCAACCGATGAGCACCGTCCGCTGGTACTGATCGATTTCGACGGTGTGATCAACCAGTTTCCGGACGAGAAAGTGCGCCGCCGGCAGAACTCGACCGCGTGGATGAAGCCCGACGATCCTCGCATCCCCGTGTACGATCCGGCCAATTGGTTCCCGCCCGACCGCAGTCACACCGTGTGGGCCGGCAACTATCACGGCAACATCCGCATCCACTGGTCGTCGCAACTGGTCGATCGTCTGCGCGATCTCGACGCCGAGATCCTATGGCTGAGCACATGGCAGCCGTATATCGCGGCGCTGAATCTCGCGCTCGACGTGGATTGGGAGACGATCACCTGGTATGACCCGATCACTCGGGAAGGGCGGTACACCGGCAAGCGGCGTTCCGTGATCTCGCGGCTTGCGCTCGGCCGGCCGATCGTGTGGATCGATGATGAGGAGACCACATACGATGCCGGACTGGCCATTCAATCAAGCGGGCCGACCGCGCCGGTGCTCGGCGTGGGGCCGTATTCGGATATCGGCATCAGTCGTCCGCAGATGGACCTGATCGAACGGTTCGTCGCCGCGCCGCCAGCCGAGCCGACGGTACGATTCGAGGTCACCGGCAACGGCCACGAAGGCCACTGGGGCTTCTGAATTGGATTGGTCGGTTGGTTGTGCGGCTGAGGAGAATAGGCTATGGGAGTCGGGTGCTGTCTGCGGTCTTCGATTTTTGTCATGCTTTGTTGTTGCGCACGATTACATGGTGGGGTGTGACTGGATGTCGTGTCATGCTTTGGCGGAAATGGGTGGTTCTGGGCAGGTGTGACAGGCTGCTAATGTCCGCATGTGGAGTACTGTCCGGAGATCGTTGCTATTGCAAGGATCTTGAGATTATCTGTTTGTCATGCTCTGGCTGAAACCCGCTTTTTCTGTATTGCGTGACAGATTCGTTGTCACACTATCCCCGAAAATCGTTTATTCCTGTGATGTGTGCCAGCGAATCATGCCACGTCAGCCCCAAATCCTTCTTTAACTCCCGTGTGTGACAGCGTCTGATCTATTCTTATGGACGCGCGAGACCGTGTGAGACTCGGGGGTGTCCTAGCCAAGCACACGATTGGTCCTAGCTTCAGACTTGTCTGCTGATGTCTACTGAAACTGAATTGCGGCAGAAAGCAAAGACCCTTGGAATCGGCTTGATTCCAAGGGTTAAGGGGTGGAGCATGCCGGGTTCGAACCGGCGACCCTCTGCTTGCAAAGCAGATGCGCTACCAGCTGCGCCAATGCCCCAAAGCTGGGTAGTTAGAAAAAAAGAGCGGCACGCCGGCCGCTTCATTTTTCCTGTGGGCCCGGGAGGACTTGAACCTCCGACCTCATCCTTATCAGGGATGCGCTCTAACCACCTGAGCTACGGGCCCGATCCATACGCTGCAAAAGCGCACAATCGATTAGATTACCAGAGATCGTGTATGCGTCAAGCTGGATCTGCTTATCGGCGTGTCGCGCAGAATGACGCCGCTTGATATATGTTCGGATTCGCCCACTACCTCGTCATAAGTGGGTAAATCCGGACGGAAAAATCCGTAAGTGGGTGTTTGCCTACCATAAAAACTGCCAAATCATAGGTTTCATGGTAGGCAAACACCCACTTATCTGTTCGTGGTAGGTGAAAGCCCACCTATGAGAGCTGTTCATGGTAGGTATCCGCCCACTTATCGAATCGACGTCCGCAATCACCCGCTTACACCGGCCGTTTATGGTAGGCAATTGCCCACTTACGGGTTTGCGCATGGATTGTTCCGCTGGTTTACCTTGAATCTGCCGTCCGCGATGGTCCGCTTACGTATTTCTCGCGGGTTCATCGTCCGGGTTCGCCCACTTACGCAAGTCCGGCGATGGCATACAGACACTCGCCCTCAACAAACCCGGTTCACCCAGCCAAACCGCTAGACTGGTGCAGTGTTGAACAAGGCCTCCGCCGGTCCATCGAACCGCAGCGCAAAGCCGGGCATGATGTGGTGTCCCGGCCCGATGCGGCGGACGGCAGAAAGGAACGTCATGCAGTACTCCGTCGAGGGTGAATCCAAGAACTTCGAACTGATCCCGCAGCCGCAAAACGTATCGATCGAGCCGAGCGCGTACGTACTGCTGCCATATGTCGACCGTATCGTCGAAACCAAGAACGCCGGCGATGCCGGTTGCGTATTTGCGAACCAGATCGCCGACGACATCGAAGCGACGACCGGACTGCGCTGGGATGTCGCGAACAGCGATCGTTGGCAGTCATTCATCACACTGTCGATCGACAACAGTGATGCCGCAGACGATATCGCCGATGATGTCGCCGTCAGGCAGACGATAGCCGATACGACCATTGATACGACCGGCAGCAACGTCGATCATCGACAGAACCGATCTTCCGAACCTGCAGACATTCCAGCCGTCGGTCAATCCTCCCCCGCATCGCGATCCCCGCTCGCCCCGACCGCATACCGACTCACAATCTCACCAAGCGGCATCACGGTCATCGGCGGCAGCACAGCCGGCCTACGCGACGGCGTGCAGACGTTGCGCCAGATCATCCGCCAATGCGCGCCCGCACTGCCGGTGATTACGATCGCAGACCAGCCAGCGTATGCAGTGCGCGGCTACTATCTCGACGCGACGCGCGGCCGCGTCCCCACGCTCGACTGGCTGAAAACGTGGGCAGACAAACTCTGCCTCTACAAATACAACCAACTCCAGCTCTACATCGAGCACACGTTCGCATTCGACGGCCTGAGCGAAACCTGGCGCGGCGCCAGCCCGCTCAAACCCGCCGACATCATCGCCTTCGACGACTACTGCGCCGCCCGCGGCATCGAACTCGTCCCATCCGTCTCCACATTCGGCCACCACTACACCGCCCTGCGCACGCGCGAACTGCGCCGGCTCGGAGAATTCCCCGACCAGGCCGACCGTCCGTTCAGCCTCATCGAACGCATGGAACACCACACGCTCAACATCACCGAACCGGACGCGTTCGCGTTCTCGTTCAAACTCATCGACGACTATCTCGGCCTGTTCCGCACCCGCAAATTCAACATCTGCGGCGACGAAACCTTCGACCTCGGCAAAGGCCGCTCCAAGCCGGAAGCTGACCGTCGCGGCGTCGCGACCATGTACGCCGACTACGTGACGCGCCTGTGCCAGCACCTGTCCGAACAAGGCCGCGAGCCGCTATTCTGGGGCGACATCGCGATCGAACACCCCGAAATCCTCGACCGTCTGCCGCATGACGTGACCCTGCTCAACTGGCTGTATGCGCCGAACATCGACGACAACAAAGTGCGGCTCGTGGCGCAATCGGGCGCCACGCAGTACGTGTGCCCGGCCGTGTGGTGCTGGAATGCGCTGCTGCCGCGGCTCGACTGGGCGTGGAACAACATCTCGCGGCTCGCTCGGTACGGGCTCGCGTACGGCGCGGCCGGTTTCCTCGTGACCGACTGGGGCGACTTCGGGCACGTCAACGACCCGCGCATGGCGATCCCCGGCATGATCTACGGCGCACAATGCGCGTGGAATCCCGACTGGGCGACGGACGGTTGCGACGGTTGCGGGGCCGGCAACTCCGGACTCGCAGTGGACGATGACGAGTACGACAGCGGCGATCTGTCCTGCGACGCGTGCGTCGACGACGACCGCTGCATCGCGAGAGACGCCGGCGAATCCGCGCACGTCGAGCTTGACCGGCGCATCTCGATCGTCGAATACGGCGACCGCGGCGGCATGTTCGTGGCCGCGCTGCGCGACGCCTCGCGGCAGGTGACGTTCAGTTGGATGAACATCGTGCGGTATGTGGAACTTGATTACGGCGACGGATCGTTAAATACCGACGTGCGCGACTCGATCTGGACGGGGGCGGATACCGAGGCTGCGGAGCGGATTCATGCGAGCGCGACCGTGGACGAAGCGCGGCGGCATTTGCTGGCGCGGCTGGTCGATGCGGCGCAGGACGGGGCCGATGGTGGGATTCGTCGGACTGTCGCTGCGAACTCGGCTTTGCGGGCTGCGGAAGCGCGGATGGGCGCGGCGATGGCCGGTGCGGTCGGATGCGGAGTGGGCGTTGCTGGGGCTTCTCGTGCGATCGGCTCGCGTGGCCAAGCGTTGCAGTCCGTGCGCATCGCGGCCGAAGGCCAGCGGCTGTTCAACGAGCTCGGATGGTGTCTGGCCGTTCGCGCCGGCGTTCTTGACGGTGAGGCGAGTGACAGGGCGGACTTGCCCGCATATGCGCAGACCGTCACGCGTGGTTTGGAGCGCTGGTTCGAGGCGTATGCGGACGTGTGGCGTACGGTCAGCGCCGAATCGGAACTGCGGCGCATCGCCAACGTGGTCTGGCGCTGCGCCGACCTGCTGCGCGCGTAGTCCGGCACCGTGCACACTTTGCCGGACTACGTGAGTTTCCCATGATGCGGTAAATCCTGCATGCTGCGGCTTGACGTCAAGGTTTGCGTGATTCGCCGTCTCGTATGATTGCCGCATCATGGGCGAATTGCCGCATCACGGAAGCTGTCTGCGTTTCGATCGCGGCCTCGCACATCCTCCATACCGCTGGTAAAGTCGGTCACGCAAATCCCATGAGGAAGAGAGATGTAATGAATGGGATGCGTAACTGCATCGGAAGTACTGGCATAACTATGACCGTTCCCGTCGAACAGATGATGGAACGCATCGATCTGCCCGAAGAGGTTCGGGACGCACTGCGCGGGTTGGAGGCCGGCGGCGAATCGCTGCCCGCCGAAGGCATGGACGCGGTGCGCGGCCTTGCCGACCCCGAGCGACGGGTTGAATCATGGACCACGCTGAAAACCCTGATCGGCGACGATCCGAACGGGTGGCGCATGCTGTACTGGATGCTGGTCGCGGCCGGCGAATACACGTTCCCGGAATACTGCCGCCTCGGCATCCCCGATAACGTCTTCGACAATACGATGGCCTGTTTTACGCGGTTCATCAACGAGCATCGCGTCAGCTACGGATCGTATGGCTTCGACCGTGACTTCTGGACGTACCGGCAGTTGAGCGCACGGCTGTTCCGCCTCGGCGACCTCGAATTCGAATTGGCATACGATGCGAAGGACGTGCCGGCCGTTGCCGGTACCCCGCGTATCGTCAACATGCACATCCCCTCCGACGCGCGGCTCGATCCCGACCATTGCGACATGTCGATCGCGCGCTCGCGGTCGTTCTTCGCGCGGTTCTTCCCCGACTGGGCGCGGCTGCCGTATATGTGCGAATCGTGGCTGCTCTCCCCCGCGCTGGAACAGCTCTTGCCGGAGGATTCGCACATTCTTGCGTTCCAGCATCGGTTCGAGATTCTGACGACCGACCCGGACGCGCAGGATTGGCGCGAATGGGTGTTCCAGCGGTCCGCGGCGCCGGTCGAGGAATTGCCGGAGAACACGTCGTTGCAGCGCAACATGAAGCAATTCCTGCTCGACGGCGGCAAAGTCGGCATTGGCATCGGCCGTTTGCGGTGATTACAAGCGGGCAGTTTGACGATCGAGAGGCTAATATCGCCTTTCGTCGGGGTCGGTTCGACGATTGAGAGGTTACCTAAGCGCAATAACCGGTTATGTATACCCCCGAACTCTGTGATTTTGGATAAATGGACTTGCTGTCTAGCCTCTCGATCGGCTAACCGACATTGACAAGTCGCATGATCGGCCTCTTGATCATTAAACTGATGCGTTCGTGGGACGTCCGATGCTGTCCGCGACGTCGCGACAATGGGTCGTATGCCTGTTCGCCGTTCAACCGCTTCGCCGCGCCCGCCCCAGACCGTGACCATTGACGGAATGGCCGTGACGGTGACGCGCAAGGCAATCAAGAACATGTATCTGCGCGTGCGTCCCTCGGACGGTGGCGTGGAGGTGTCTGCCCCGTTGCGCATGGGCGAGCGCCAGATCGTTGATTTCGTGAGCGGACGGCGCGAGTGGATCGTACGGACACAGACTCGGTTGGATGAGTTGCGAGAACGGCAGCAATCCGCGGGCGCGGCCGGCGCAATGTGGACGGATGACCTTGTACGGCGGGCGGAGACGGCGATCAGGGCGGCTCTTCCGGGATTGTTGGCGAAATGGGAGCCGATCATCGGTCGTGCGCCTTCGCATATTTCGTTGCGCATCATGACCTCGCGGTGGGGGTCCTGCACGCCTAAAACTGGGCGAATACGTCTGAATCTGCAATTGGGGCTGTTGGACCCGAAATTCCTCGAATCCGTGCTCGTGCATGAGATGACGCATCTGTGGAACACGCGTGGCCACGGCCCCGAGTTCCAACGGCGCATGGACATGTATCAGCCGAACTGGCGGCAACTCAAGCGCGAACTCGACCATCATCCGGTACTGCGGCGGTCGTGACTCGCGATGGTCGTGACTCGCGGAGACCGCAACTCAACAGTAAGGTCGGAATCTTGTTGAGTTACGGCCGGCTGAGATGTAAAACGGCCGTAGCCGCGTCCGATCATCAGGATTGGGACTCGGCTACGGCCGTTTGGTCGGTGTCACCGCTTCGTGAATCGGCGACACCGTGGAATCTCACCCTATTTCACGCAAGATGCGAGCGCATGAACCAGTGAAACTTCTCAAGCTGCTGCACATGGTCCTGAATGATGTTGGAGCTGACGAAGTCCAGCTCGTCCAGTTCGGCCACCGCGCGGCGATCCTCCGCGATGAACGCGTCGTAGTACTCGATCAGCGCCTCAAGGTATGCGGTGGTGCCGGCGCGGCCTTCCGTGTCGAATGGCTTCCACGTGCGGTTGCGCACGATCGCATCCGCACGGCCGTCCGGGGTACCGCCCAGCGTGGCGATGCGTTCGGCCGTCTCGTCGGCCTGCGCGAGCACGGATTCGACCTCCGGGTCGAGCATCTCGTGCACGGCGATGAAGTTCGGACCGGTCACGTTCCAATGTGCGTGCTTCAGGACCAGCGCGGCCTCCTGCTCCTGGCTGAGGCGGTTCTGCAGGATGGCGATGGCCTTTTCGGACGTGGCCTCGTCGAGTCCGGGAACAACGAATGCAAGCGTCATAGCTCGCTCCTTTCGATCAGCGGCTCCTCGTGGGAGCCATGTATATCCACTCTACGCGCCGCAGCCGCGCGCCGTGCGCGGGCCGGCAGTGGCGTATCCCACACTACCATGTCCCTGGGTCGCCGGAGCGTGACCGGGGGCGCTGTACCTGTGACGGCAGTATCGCAACATCGTTGAAATATCAAGGTTTTAGCGATGGGAGCGCCGGAGTGAGGCGCTCCCGGTCACGCTCCGCGTGATTATGCGACCGGCGCATGGTCCGGCGCGCCGGCCTTGCGCACCTCGAGCGTTTCGATGCGGCGGCCGTCGACCTTGGTGACGACCATGTCGTACCCGTCGTCGGAGTGCAGCACGTCGCCCTCCTCGCCCATCTTGCCGGTGTGCGCGAGGAAGTAGCCGGCCACCGTCTCGTATGGGCCGTCCTCGAGTTCGATGCCGGTCAGGTCGTCGAAGTCCTCGATCGTCATGCCGCCGTCGATCGTCGCCACACCGTTCACGAACGCACTGCGCCCGTTCTTCCCGGTCTTGCTCGACTCCTCCGGCAGATCGTATTCGTCGCGGATGTCGCCCACCAGCTCCTCGGTCATGTCCTCGAGCGTGACGATGCCGTCGGTGCCACCGTATTCATCGATCACCACGGCCAGATGAATGCCGCGCTTGCGCAGCAGCGACAGGCTCGGCAGCAGCTTCGACGTGCCCGGCAGCGAGATCCCCTCGCGCGTCACGTCGGCCACGGTCTTCGCGTTCGGATCGCGCACGTCGAGCAGGTCGCGCACGTGCACGAAGCCGATCACGTCGTCGAAGTCCTTGCCGGTGACCGGGTAGCGCGAGTACGGCATCTCGCGAACGTATGCAGCGGCGTCCGCGATCGACTGCGAGCCGTCAAGGAACACGACGTCCGCACGCGGGCGCATGACCTCGGCCACGATCGTCTCGGACGCATCGAACACATCGTCCAGAATCGTGCGCTCGTCCTTGCTCAACGACGTGTTCGTGTTGACCAGCACGCGCAGCTCGTCGTCGGAGACCTCGCTTTCCGTTTCGTTCGGATCGAAGCCGAGCAGACGGACGATGCCGTTCGTGTTCTTGCCGATGAGCCAGATGATCGGACGGCATACGGTTGCAAAAATATCGATCGCGGGCACGACGGCGCGCGCGATCTGCTCGGTGCGCTGCATGGCGATGCGCTTCGGAACCATTTCCGAGATGACGATCGAGCAGTACGAGATGATGAGCGTGAGGCTGATGGTGGTCAACGGCGCGGCGATGTGCGCGGGCACGCCCCAGCTTTCGACGACGGGCACGATGTACGGGGAGATCGATGATTCGCCGAACGATGCGGACAGGAAGCCGCATAGCGTCACGCCGATCTGCACGGTGGACAGGAACGTGTTCGGGTCGCGGGCGATCTTCGCCACGCGAGCGCCGCGGGCATCCTCCTGCTCCATCTGGTCGATCTGCGAGCCGCGCAGCGAAACGAGCGCGAGTTCAGTGCCGGAGAACACGGAACCGAGCAGCAGGAAGACGAAGATCAGGAGGATGTTCATACCAAGTGACATGCCCTCCACTCTAGAGGTGTGGCACGTCAATCAGGATGATAGTAATGGCGTGATCGATGCGCGAGTTTGTCATTTCGACCGAACGCAGTGAGCGGAGAAATCTTTTGCCGCGCAGTGGCTCTGAAAGATTTCTCGACTCGGCTGCGCCTCGCTCGAAATGACGTGGAACGACCTGCCGTCAGAAACTCAGCACCTCGACCTTGCCGGTGGTGAGCTGGTAGCGCGCGCCGACGATCATGAGCTTGTCGTGCGCGAGCGCGTCCTGAATCACCTCGGAGCGCGTGACCAGCTCCTCGATCGTGTGCGCCACGTGCACGCGCTCGAAATCCTCGTGCGCGTCCAGTTCGGCCTGTCTCGCCTGCCATACCGACATGCCGACCGTGCGCAGCATGATCGACTCGGCCTGTGCGATCTGCTCGTCCAGATCGTCGATCGCCGCCGCGGCTTCCAGCGAGCTGGCCGGATCATGCGTCGTCGCCGCGATCATCTCGTCCAGTTCGCGTGCGGCCATGTCGATCGCACCGCAGCCTTCGTGACCGAGGATCACCAGCAGACTGACGTGCAACTTGCTGACAGCGTATTCAAGCGACGCGATCACCGCGTCGTCCAGCACCTGACCTGCCGTGCGCACGGTGAACAGGTCGCCCAGTCCGGCATCGAACACGATCTCCGGGGGCACGCGCGAATCCGAGCATGCGAGCACGGCCGCGTCCGGATTCTGCCGGTCGATCAGCGACTCGCGCGTGGTCGTGTCCTGCCACGGATGCTCCGGCTTGCCTTCCGCGAACCTGCGGTTGCCGGCCAGCATGCGGCTCCACGTTGAGTTCGCGGTCGACTCGCGCTGCGCGTCGTCGCCCGGGTTGATGCCGTCACGATCCTGTTCGAACTGGTCTGCTGCCATGATGCTCCTCTTCGACGTGGTCCAAACGAGTCCATAGTAAGGCAAGCGCATGCCGAGCCGCGGTGTGATTATTCTCATGTGCGCTGCCAGCGCAGGGTTCGGCGCGGCGCGGACGGCCGGGATACCATAGAAGACGGTGCGCGGGAACGCATGTCCCGAGCCGAGATTTTTCACGAAAGGAACGACGATGACCCTGCTGCAGCACGAGCTCACCGATTTCAAGGTGCAGGCCTTCCAGAACAACGAATTCCACGAGGTGACCAAGGCGGATGTGCTCGGCCACTGGTCCGTGTTCTTCTTCTACCCGGCCGATTTCACGTTCGTGTGCCCGACCGAGCTTGAGGACCTCGCCGCCAAGTACGAAGACTTCAAGAAGATCGGCTGCGAGATCTACTCCGTCTCGACCGATACGCACTTCGTGCACAAGGCGTGGCACGACGCGAACGAGAAGATCGCGAAGATCCAGTACCCGATGCTCGCCGATCCGACCGCACTGCTCGCGCGCGACCTCGACACGTACAACGAGGTGGACGGCATGGCCGAGCGTGGCGACTTCATCGTGAACCCTGAGGGTAAGGTCGTGGCGTACGAGGTCATCTCCTCGAACGTCGGCCGTAACGCGGACGAGCTGCTGCGCCGCGTGCAGGCGTCGCAGTTCGTGTACGAGCACGGCGATCAGGTCTGCCCGGCCAAGTGGCAGCCGGGTGAGGACACGATCGAGCCGAGCCTCGATCTGGTCGGTCTGCTCTGATCTGCTGACGACAAATTGTCACGACTGTGCTGAATAGGCGGATTTTGCCGATGTGTGACGTGATCCTGTGTCACACATCGGCAAAATCCGTTTATTCTAACGGGGTGTGACAGCGCCTGTGTCACGCTTGCGCGCAGGATTGCGATTATGCGAAAGCGTGACAAAAAGTATTGTTTGGCATCATCTTGAGATGGCTGGAATTCCAAGGATTTGTGATATTGGCCGCAAGATGATGCTGAGATGATCCGTAGGTGGGATGTCACACATTGCAGAAAATCGCGATGTTGCGGATGGTGTGACATGATATTCTGTCACACCACCTATGCGAGGCGCATTTTGTGAAGAGTGTGACAGCCTACCCTGGTAATAGGCCCTCTCAATCCTCGTCTTCATGCCCAATGACCACGCGGATAGGTTGGGATGGGGCCATCCCTTTTTTGTGATATCCATTAAGGAGCTTTTTATATGACTGACACCAGCAATCTCTACGACGTGGTGGTGATCGGCGGCGGGCCGGCGGGCCTCACTGCGGGCCTGTACCTCGCGCGCGCCCGCTACCGTGTGCTCGTGCTCGAGAAGGACGATTTCGGCGGGCAGATCACCATCACCAACGAAGTCGTGAACTACCCGGGCGTCGGCCGCACCACCGGCCGCGCGCTCACCCAGACCATGCGCCAGCAGGCCAAGGACTTCGGCGCGGAATTCCTGTCCGCTGAAGCCACCGGACTCGACGTTGACGGCGACATCAAAACCGTGCACACCTCGCGCGGCGACCTGCGCACGTTCGGCATCGTGCTCGCCACCGGTGCGTCCCCGCGCAAGCTCGGTTTCGAAGGCGAGGCCGAATACGCGGGCCGCGGCGTGGCCTACTGCGCCACCTGCGACGGCGAGTTCTTCACCGGCCGCGAGGTCCTCGTCATCGGCGGCGGATTCGCGGCGGCCGAGGAATCCGTGTTCCTCACCAAGTACGCGAGCAAGGTCACGATCCTCGTGCGCGAGCCGGACTTCACGTGCGACGCGTCCGTCGCGGCCGAAGCGAAGAACAATCCGAAGATCGAGGTGCGCTACAACACGGTGCTCGACGGCGTGACCGCAGGTCAGGGCGGCCTGCGCGAGGCGACGATCCGCAACGTGGAGACCGGCGAAAGCGCGACGTGGAAGCCGGCCGATGACGGCACGTTCGGCGTGTTCGTGTTCGCCGGATACGTGCCCGCGACCGATCTCGTGCGCGGCGTCGTCGAACTTGATGATCATGGATACGTGGTCACGCACGGCTATCTCGAAACGTCGGTGCCGGGCGTGTACGCGGCCGGCGATCTGCGCGTCAAGAACCTGCGTCAGGTCGTCACCGCGACCGCCGACGGCGCGATCGCGGCCGTCGAACTTGAGCGGTACTCGAAGTCGATGAGCGAGAAGACCGGCCTCGTGCCGCCGCGGCCGACCGCGTCCGTGTACGAACAGGCCGAAGCCACTGCGAACACTGCTGCGAACGCTGGCACCACGCCCGCTCCCGCACCGGTCAAGCGCAGCGCGGATGCCGCCGCGGCCGCCGCACAGACCGCGAAGAAGCCCGGCGAACTGTTCTCCGCCGCGATCAAGCAGCAGCTCGGCGTCGTTTTCGGCCGCATGACCCGACCGGTCACGCTCGCGCTGGAACTGGACGACACTCCGCTATCCGCGGAATTGCAAGGATTCATCGGCGAGATGGTCGCGCTGTCCGGCGGCAAGCTGAACTCGGTCGCGATCGACGCGGCCGGTTTGATCAGTGCGGTCGACGGCGAGAGCGTGCCGACTGAACTGGTCGTCGGCGAACCGGCGACGATCGTGCTGCCGGACGGTACCGAACTGCCGGCGTACGGTTCGCTGGATGACAACGGTCGCGCCGAGTTCGATCCGGCCGGACTGCTGCCAGTCGCACGTCCCGCCGTGCGGCTGTGCGTGTGGGACGAGTCCGCTGGGCGGCTGACGGCGACCGGTCTTGCGTTCCATGGCGTGCCGAGCGGTCACGAGTTCAACTCGTTCGTGCTGGGACTGTACAACGCGGCCGGCCCGGGCCAGCCGTTGGATGACGACCTGCGCGAGCGCGCGGTGGCGGCCAGCCCGACCGACATCATGATTCTCGTGTCGCTGACCTGCACGATGTGCCCGGAGACGGTGCTCGCCTCGCAGCGCATCGCGTCGCTCAACCCGGCCGTGCGGGCGGAGGCATATGACATTTCGCACTTCCCCGAGCTCAAGGACCAGTACGGCGCGATGAGCGTGCCGTGCATCGTCATCAATCAGGGCGGCGAGCAGAAGGTCGAGTTCGGCAAGAAGAGCGTGCCGCAGATGCTGAGCCTGATCGGGGCGTGAGGCTGGACGGCCTGATTGGATATATGAATGTGGCCGGTTCCCGGGATGTTCTCTCAATAATCCCGGGAACCGGCCATGTGCGTTTTTCAGGCGTAATCCTCGCCATTCCGCCAATTGCGTTTGTGTGGTTGTTGCATAATGCGCGATTGCCGGTTCCCGGGATGTTGACGTCCGATCCCGGGAACCGGCGCACTCAGCCCTGACGCCCCGCCCGCTTCGACAAGGTCACGCTCGCCAGCGCCACCACATACAGCGCGGTGATCACGGGAATCAGCGCGGCGTACCGGTGCGCCTGATCGGGCGCATGCGTGACCACGAACGACGCGAGCTGGTTGCCGCTCAGCCCCGCGAACGCCCACGCGCTCAGCGTCAGGCCGTGCGTGGTCGACACGGTTTTCGTGCCGAAATGCTGGTCGAGCAGCACCGGCAGCGTGGAGAATCCGCCGCCGTAGCCCGCGTTGATGAGGAACAGCATGGCCAGTACCGCCCACAGCACGGCGTTGTCGATGCTGTTGAGCGCCACCTGCAGCACGCACACCGCGATCGACATGACGAAGATGATCTGATACACGCTTTCGCGTCGCTTGAGATGGTCGGAGATCGTGGAGAAGCCGATGCGTCCGGCCGCGTTGAACACGGCGTCGACCGCGAGCACGAGTCCGATGACGCCCGCGATCGCGGCGGCCAGCTCGCTCTGGTTCAGTCCCGCGTACTGCGGGAACGACTGCAGCACGTCGTGCAGGATGTCCTTTTCCTGACTGATGAGCGCGAGGCCGCAGGTGATGTTGAGATAGAACGCGATCCAGATGCCCCAGAACACGGGTTTCTTGAGAATCTCGCGGCGGCTGACGTGCGAGACGGCCGGATCGTAGACCCAGCCGGCCGGTCGGCGAATCAGCAGGAATCCGACCAGCATCATCACCGCGTAGATCGCGGCGAGCACGTAGAACATGGCGACCAATCCGATCGTGCCGATCAGCCATTCCATCACCGGACTGGCGATGGCCTTGGCCAGGCCGAATCCGGCCACCGCGATGCCGGTCGCGAGCCCCTTGTTGTCCGCGAACCACAGCATGAGGTTCTTGACCGGCGTCAGATAGCCGACGCCCAGCCCGACGCCCATGATCGCGCCGTAACAGACGAACACGCCCGGCAGAAAGTGCAGCGCGATGCTCACGCCGGTGCCAGCGAACCCAACCACGAAGCAGATCATCGACACGAGCGCGGATCGTTTGATGTTCTTCTCCACCATCGGCCCGGCGAACGCGGCGGACATGCCGAGGAAGAAGATGGCGAGCGAGAACGCCCACTCCACCGAGGACGGGCTGGCGTTGAGCTGGTCGGCGATCAGCTGCTTGAACACGCTCCAACAGTAGACGGTGCCGATCGGGATGTGGATCAGCAGTGCGGGAAGAATGGCGCTGGTCCAACGGTTCGTGGCGAGACGTGCCATGCGGGCTGGGTCCTTTCGTGGCTGGCGATAGTGGTCATATCAGCCGGTGCCGCAAGGGACTGCCGCGCGTGCCGCCTCGGATGTGTTCGGCGGTCCGTTCCGCTTGTGTCGCGCGATCGTCTCGCGCGGCCGGCGTGCCCTGACCGAACATCATTGGTGTGCGTTTGTCGGCGTTGCTGCCCCCTGTCGACGCCGACAATCAGCACTATACCGCCGTTTTTGTTGTGCGACGCGCGTCTTGCGCCGGAATTGCGCGTGAGATAGTTCACATTGGTTGTGTGCTGAACGGCAATCGTCGCCATGTGCGAGTCTATGTCGCGATCGCGCGAACAGAGCGGCGGTGCGGTGTACGGAATGTGCGTAAGTACGATGAAAAAACGGACGCCATTGTCCTGGATGATCAGCTTCGTTGATGGTCGGGTTACCTGTCCTGATCGTATTCGCGGGCGATCGTGATCATGGTCTTGGCCATGTCGTCGTTCATGTGCTTCATGTTGGCGAATCCGGTCATGACCAGTCCGCGCTTCACGTACTTGAGAATATCCATCGTGCGTCACCTCCTCCCCTGCTTGGCTGACATCCAGCATAGCGTATCTCATCGTTGAGATAATTGCGGTCGGGTTAAGGGACGATGACGGTTGACTGACATATGGCCGGATACGGCAAAGCCTCCGCGGGGTTGGGCGGAGGCTTTGCATGGCCGTCTGAAGCAGGATGGAAACAAGAGACGGCCGGATCAGCAAGGTGTCAGTGTGGGCGTATAGGCATCACCTCGGTTTGGTGGGTTTATGCTGTCATTTTGAGCGCGGCGAAGCCGAGTCGAGAAATCTTGCGATGGTTTGGTGCGTCGAAAAGATTTCTCCGCTCGCTTCGCTCGGTCGAAATGACATGGGGTATGGAGATCTTCGTTCGGTTGAATGACACGTGTGCGGGGATTTTCGTTCGGTCGATGATATGTATGTGGGGATCTCCGTTCGGTCGGAATGACGCGGGATCTTCGTTTGGCGGGAATGACGCGGGTGGGGCGTGTCCTACTTGTCGAAGACGACGTGGTAGGTGCGGGTGGCGGTGCCATCCTCGGAGGTGACGACCACCTGCGTTTCGGCGTCGCCGGGCACCACGGTCACGGCCGCGTTGTTGCCGGCGGGCAGCACCGTGAGGTCTGACGCAGGGCCGGACGCGACGTGCACGGTTTCGGCAGCCGGATCGAATCCGGCCAGCGCTTCGCCGTCCACGGTCAGACCCGCGATCGTCGCATCGGAGTTGAGCGCCGGAATCTGCGCGTCGCCGCGCACCTCGGTGATCGCCACGACCGCGTCCTTGGCAGACTCGAACGTGATCCGGATACGTGACGTGCGCACCATGTCGAACGAGTAGGTCGTCTCGTCGCCCTTCGACGACATCGACGAACCCGGCTTGTCGCCGACGGTCGCGTACACCCACGCGGCGTCGTTGGTCTGCTCGACCGGATGCGATGCGACGGTCAGGTTGCGCACCGGCTGCCAGTCGCCGTTCGCGTCGAGATATTCGACGCCGACGTGCTCCGGCAGCGCCACGTTTTCGCCGTCAAGGCAGTAGTACACGGTGAACGCGCCGAGGATGAACGGCGTCTCCTCGCCGTAGCCGAAGCGGTACTCCAGCCATGCGGTGCGTGACGGATCACCGGTGGTGGACCAGCGGTTCTTCAGGTTGTAGCCCACGCGCGGCGTGTATGAGACGATGCCGTCCATGAGCAGCGAGCTGTCCTCCTGCGCCTTCGGATCGGGATTGGTGTAGGAGGCGCGCACCTGCGGGTACACGTCGTTGCGGTACGAGAACAGATCGCGGTTCTGCTCGTGGTCGTCGGTCACGCGAACGTGTGCAACGGCCTGCTCCTCGATGCCCTCGACCGTACCGAGCAGCGAGAACGTGCCCGGATGACGGTACGTGGCCGCTTCCGGAACATCCCACGTGACCGGGCGCTGTTCCTTCGCGCCGTCGGACCAGTAGACGGTGACCTCGGGCACATCCTCCTGGATGAGCGGCTCGATGCCGGTGATCGTCGCGAGCGACACCGTTTGCACTGCGGCGACCTCGACCACCTGCACGCTGGTCGTCACGTCGCGGTCGAAGCGTGCGATCGTGCCGCGCAGCGTGACCGTGCCGGCGGTGGCGAAGACCGCGTCGGACACCGGTTCCCACGTGATCGGCAACGGCGCGTCGACACCGTGGCCGAACGAGACGATCGCGGTGGCGGGCAGTTCCGGCGTGGTGCCGGCGACGGTGCGCACGTTGGCAACGGTCGTCTTGACCGGAGTCTTCGGTTCGCTGCCGGCCGTGACGGTGACGATCGCCGGGGCGCTGGTCTTGGTCACGCCGCCGTACGTGACGGTTGCAGTAACGTTTGCCGTGCCGCTCAGTCGCGCCTCGACGGTGCCATCGTGTGCAACGCCGGCAACCGACTCGTCGCTGGATGCGAACGTGACCGTCGCATCGTCGTTCATCGCCAGTTCGATCGGACGGCCGACCTCGTCGATCGCGCGGACCGACAGCGCAGCCGTTTCGTCCTCGGTCAGCGTGTGCGTCGGCGGCACGATCGTCACTTCGGCGACCGGTGCCGGCGGCACGTCGAGATCGAGCGCGTACGAGCCGTGCTGCTCGCCGTCCTCGGACGTGACGCGCACGACGTACGAGCCGTACGGATAGTGCAGCGGCGGCACGACGACCGCGGTCGCGTTGTCGGCCGTGGTGACCTCGATGACCGGCGCGGGATCGGCGTACGCGCGATGCAGCGTGTAGCGGTGCGTGCCGGCGGCGAAGTCGGCGAGCGGCTTGCCGTCCACGATGATCGACGCGAGATCGGTCGTGTCATGCGCGGTGTCGTCGGATGCGGCCAGCGTGCGCACGGTCGCGGTGACCGGCAGATCGTAGCCTTCGACGGTGCCGTTGAACGTTGTGGTGTCGCCGGAGGCGCTGGTTGCGGCAGGCTGCCATGTGACCGGAGCGTCGGTTTCGCTGCCGTCGTCGAAGACGATCATCGCGCGGGCCGGAAGTGCCGGATCGGTGCCGGCTGCGACGGCCAGCGTGACTGGACGTGCGGCGATCGGATGCGCGACGGTGACGGTCGCCTGTGCCGGCAGGCCGGCGGCTTCGCCGTTGACGATGAAGAACTGCGCGTTGGGCTTGGCGGCGGCTGCGGCGGTCTTGTCGAGCAGTTCGGCAGTGGACCACGTGACCGGGATTTCCTTGCGGGTGTTGTTCGCAAGCAGCGCGGTTACGGTCTGCGGCAGCGCAGGGGCTTCGTCGGCACGCACGCGTACTGCGGCGTTGCGGACGACGAGGACTTCGGTGTCATCTCGACCGGAGCGTAGCGTAGCGGAGAGATCTGTAGAGCTGGTTGTGGGGGAAGATTTCTCGACTTCGGCTGCGCCTTCGCTCGAAATGACAGGGAGGGGCGTGTTGGGTGTGGATTGTTCCCCAGTCACGCTTTGCGTGACAGCTTGCCCGGCAATTGCGGAGCCTTCGGCCGTTTCGTTGGAGCGACTGTCGTCGCTCTCTCGCTTGGAAACGCCACCGGCGTTTCCTGTACGGCTCGACCCAGCCGAGGGGGCCGAGGTGACGGTGAACACATCGACGGAGTCGGAGTGTAGGCCCTTGGCGGTGGCGGTTACGCGGATCGGCTTGCCGGAACCGTCGGATGCGACGATCGCCAGCACCTTGCCGGAGTAGGCGGAATGCACCGGGGACTGCAGCGGCTCGGTGTTCGCCTGATAGCCGTTGTCGGTGCCGAGCAGACGCCCGTGTTCCACGTGAAACACGATCTCGTTGTTCGCACGCGGCACGATCACGCCGGCGTCATCGATCACGTCGGCCTCGACGAAGCTCAGATCGTGACCGTCGCCGTCGATCACATGACGGTCCGGAATCAGCTTGATCCCAGCCGGCGCGCCAGCGGTCGTGATCGAATCACGGGCGACGACCTTGCCGGCCTTGTCGTACGCGACGACCTCGACCGTACCCGGCTCGAACGGCACCTCCCACTGCAGAGTCAGCTGCTTCGGCTCGTTGCCGTTCTTCTGGTAGCGGTACTCGAACGGCTTGTCGGCGTACTTGTTGCTCAGGTGGAACGTCGCCTCGTGCGACTCGAACTCGCGCTTGCCGAGTGAGCGGCCGTTGACGAACAGCTCCGCGCTCGCGGCGTTCGTGTAGGCCCACACGGCCACCGACTCGCCCTCGTCCCAGTTCCAGTGCGGCAGCAGATGCACCATCGGCGCATCCTCCGGGTCGGTCCACAGCGCCTTGTACAGCCACCACGGGTTCTTCGGGAAGCCGGCCGTGTCGACCATGCCGTAGTAGGAGCGCAACGGCGCGAGCACGGTGCCGTCGGATTCCGGCATCTCCGGCTTGTTCCAGTAGAAGTTCGAGATGTACGGCGCCGGCTCGCCGATGTAGTCGAAGCCGGTCCACGCGAACTCGCCGACGTTGAACGGCAGGTTCACGAGACGGTCGAACGCGATGTCGAGCGGGTAGCCGCGGTTCGTGGTGACGTTGTAGTCGGAGATCTCGTACGTGTCCTCCGTCCACGGCCGGCGGCCCTTGGCGAACGGGTAGTCGCGGCCGCGCAGCTGCCATTCGTCCGTGAGGATCGTCGGGTGCACGTAGAAGCCGCGGCACGGCGTGCAGTTGCCGGATTCGGAGTTGAGGATCACGTCGTTCGGGTGCTTCTCGTGCACCTTTTCCATCTGGTCGCGGTTGATGTAGGAGTAGCCGCGCACGTCCATCTGCTCGTGGATCTTGTTGCCGATGCCGTCGATGCCCTTGGACAGGTAGGACGCGTCGTTGACGGAGTTCGGGCGGGTCGGGTCGAGCAGGTGGCAGCGGCGGGTCAGGTCGGCGGCGATCGGGATCTCGGCCTCCTGCCAGGCGACCTCGTTGCCCATGCCCCACATGAACACGCACGGCTCGTTGCGGTCGCGCAGGATCATCGTGGCGAGATCCTCCGGGTAGTCCTGGGCGAAGTAGTTGGAGTAGTCGTTTCGGTTCTTCGGCGCGGTCCACATGTCGGTGAGCTCCTCAAGCAGCAGGAAGCCCATGCGGCTGCATTCCTCGGCCCACACCTTCGAGCACGGGTTGTGGCTGGTGCGGATCGCGTTGACGCCTGCGTCCTTGAGGATTTCGAGCTGACGCACGACGGCGCGGCGGTAGGTGGCCGCGCCCAGTGCGCCGAGGTCGTGGTGCATGCACATGCCGAGCGCGCGCATGTTCACGCCGTTCAGATACAGTCCGGAGGCCGGGTCGAGCGTGATCCAGCGCAGGCCGATCTTGGTTTCGGTTTGGTCGATGATGGCGGCGCTGGCAGTGCCGTCCGCTCCCCCGGCGAGGACGGTGGTGCGCAGCGTGTAGCGGTACGGGTCGGCGGTGCTCCACAGGTGCGGGTTCGGCACGGCGATGGTCTGTTCGTAACGGTTGGCGGCGTCCGCGTCGTCGTAGTGATCGGCCGCGTGCGTGCTGTCCGGCGTATTCGCGGGCACGGTGACGGTGCTGTTGGCGGTGGCGACGACGGTACCGTCGGCGTCGATGATCTCGTTACGCAGCGTGACGGCTGCGTCGCTTGCAGTATCGTTCGCAATGATCGTCGCGACGCGAACGTTTGCGACATCCTGCTTGACATCGTTCTCAAGCGTCGGCGTGGTGACCTGCGTACCGAATCGGGCAACGTGGATCGGCTCGGTGACGGTGATCGTCACGTCGCGGTAGATGCCGGCGCCGGCGTACCAGCGCGAGCTCGGCTCCTCGTTGTTGGAGCGCACGGTGACGACGTTCTCCTCGCCGAGCTTGAGTTTGCCGGTCAGGTCGATGCTGAACGCGGTGTAGCCATAGTGGTGTTCGGCAATCTTCTCGCCGTTGAGCCAGATCTCAGCGCGGTCCATCACGCCGTCGAAGTCGAGCGTGACGCGCTTGCCTGCGAGGGACTCCGGGGCGACGAAGGTCTTGCGGTACCAGCCTTCGCCGACCTTGAGGTAGCCGACGGTGGCGCGGGCGTTGCGGGAGAACCTGCCCTCGACGCCGTAGTCATGCGGCAGGGTGACGGAGCGCCAGTCGGCGTCGTCGTAGCCGGGCTTCTCCGCGCCGTTCGGCGTGCCGCGGAAGAAGCGCCATCCGTGGTTGAAATCGTTGGCGCGCTTGGCGAACGCGTCGGTCGGGTGAGTGTCTGTCGTCATCGTAAGACCTCCATTGACTGATGAACGAGCTTGTGCGGCATTGCATGTGATCCCGGCCCTCCCCTGCGTCCTCTGTGTCATCTCGACCGAGCGATAGCGAGCGGAGAGATCTTTCCCGAGGGCACGCCGTTGAAAGATCTCTCCGCTCGGCTTTGCCTCGGTCGAGATGACACGAAGGACGGGCGACTGCGGGAGCCGATTAACTGCTTTGTTCTGACATGAACCAGCATATCATCTCATCGATAAGATTGTTGAAAAATGTTGATTTGATAGGCAGTCAAAACGCCGTACATGGCGCGAAAATCTTAACGATGATATAGTTTTGAGCCAGATCAACGAACGATGCATCAACGGCGTGTCGCGAAGCCGCGACACCACGGAACAGACCCGGGCCACATCGTCGCAGCGCAACCGTAATCGACGGAACGGCGCGCGGCCAAGTCACAGGTCTCACGAACAACCGCAGACGCAACGAAGCAGGAGGGACACCGATGTCGCAGTCATCATCGCACGCGCCGCACGGCCGCCGGTCAGCCGCCGAGGCCACCGTCACACCGCTGCCGTGGAAGGCCAAGCTCGGCTACTCCACGTTCTCGCTGTCGTACGTCATGCAGACCATGATCGTCACCTGGCAGATGTTCTACTTCACCACATTCCTGAACGTGCCGATGGCCGTCACCGCCGTGCTCATCGCCACCGGCAAGATCGTCGCGTCCGTCATCGGGCCGGTCTGGGGATACATCTCCGACCGCATGTACCGCAACGCGCTCGGCCGTAGGTTCGGTCGCCGCCGTTCCATCCTGATCTTCGCGATCCCCGCGAACTTCGTCTTCTACCTGCTGCTGTGGGTGCCGAACCTGCCGATTCCGGTCTACTTCTTCGCGAACCTGCTGTACTGGGCGTTCTTCGCCGGTATCACCACCGTGCAGTACGGTCTGCCGTCCGAAATGACCGAAAATCCGACCCAGCGCGCGCAGCTCGTCGGCGTCAACCAGATCGCCGGCGCGATCGGCGGCACGTTCCTGTCGGTGCTCAACGTCTACCTGTTCACCATCTGGGGCAAGGACAACTGGGAATCGTACTTCAACATGGCCCTGCTGTACGGCATCATCGGCACCGCCGTGCTGCTGCTCGGGTTCCTCTCGATCCAGGAACGGCCGTTCGACGAATCGACCAACGTGTCCGATGCGGACGTGATCGACTCGGGTGACGCTGCGAACGCTGGCAGCACTGACAACGTTGGTGCAAACGGCAGACTCGGTTTCGGCCAGCGGCTCGTCTCGATCGTCTGGAACTTCCTGTCCGTGCTCAAGGTCAAGGAATTCCGCAACTATCTCGGCCTGTATCTGTCCGAGGAGTGCTTCCGCACCGTGCGTGGCACGCTGAACACGTACTTCGTGATCTTCGTGCTGCTGCTCGACCCGCAGACCGTTTCGCTCGCCACCGGCGTGAACCTGCTGTTCGGCATCGCGTGCGTCGGCTTCTTCATGTGGGTCACCGCGCGCATCGGCGGCCCGCGGGCGTACCGACTCGGCGGATTCGAGGTGATCGGCGTGTTCCTCGCGATGTTCGTGCTCGCGATGAACGCCGGGTCCTTGCCGACCGGCACGCGCGCCGTGTTGTACATCGGCCTCGGCCTGTTCATGAACTTCGGCATCACGGGCGTGGTGAACGCGACGCAGTACACGTACACGTTCATCCCCGACGTGGACGAGATCATCACGTCCAAGCGGCGCGAGGGCCAGTACGCGGCCATCAATTCGACGATCGACGACATCTTCTCCTCGGCCGAGACGATCGTGATCGGACTCGTGCTGGAGGCGACCGGATTCGTGGAAGGCGCGCAGTCGCAGCCGCCGCAGACCGTGTTCGCGCTTGCGTGTCTGTTCTCGTTCGCGCCGATCGCGATCTGCATCATCGGCATCGTGTTCACGTACCGGCTCAAGCTCAACCGGGAGAACCATGAGCTGCTGCTGGCCGAGATCGCGCGGTTGCGCGAGGGCGGTTCGATGGCCGACGCGACGGACGAGACGCGTGCGCTGGTCGAGAGCCTGACCGGCATGCCGTACGAGCGATGCTGGGGTCACAACAACGTGATCAACGTGGCGCGGCGCGGGTGAGGTTCGTTGCGGGATAAGGAACGTTCCCCCGGCTATACCGGGGGAACGTAAAGCAGCTCAAGAAGCCGTGTTCGGTTACTTCTTCTTGTTATTTCGATCAGTTACCGCGGCGTATACCAGAACGGCCACATAAGTGACCCATGCCAGTGTCGGCGATATTTGACCGGCCAGAGCAACGGACGATGCCGCCGCGATGACGGGGAACATTTCGGAATTGCCGTTATTCGGCTTGTGCTCTTTGGAACCCATGGGATTCCTCCTTATCACTATTGATTTTTGATGGTTTCCGGCTTGCGCCGCACCCCTCTCGTCCGGTACCAGCGGAGTTGAAGAGGTAATCACAGCGTACAGGGATAAGTGGCCGCATTCGATGTCGCACGTGAAAAAATGGGAGGGACTGTGCCATAATGAGAACGGCGACAAGCTGTACCACCACGGGTATTTATGGTGCGCAACATAGACTTTTCTCCGTGGAGCAAGTTGCCCGGGCGTTCACTGCCCTGATTTTTGATGGGAGAGGTCCGGTGTCGTAAGATGCCGGGCCTCTTTGCTTGGGGAATGGCTCTTGTTCTTTGAGGATCGGTGTAATGGCGACACGCCGGAATCGTAAAATAATCTTATCGATGAGATTTGTGATAAGGTAGGTTTTGCAAACATCAAGTAAGGGAAATCGAACCGCAGAATCTCAACGATAAGACTCTGCGGGGAACGTGGAACGGACGGAGCAGTCCACCCGCAACCAAGATCACGCCGCATCGCAAACAGCCGTGACCTTGCCGCGCGATTTCGATCTTCCACAGAGAAACAGGAGAACACGAAAATGTCCAGCTCGACTCCCGCGGTCGGCCGCAAACTGTCGTGGGTGACCAAGTTCACCTACGCGCTGCTGCCGCTGTCGTTCACCATGAGCACCATGGTCGTTACCTGGCAGATGATCTACTACACCCAGCCGCTCGCCATCGCCATCGGCGTCGTGACCGCGCTGCTCGCGGTCGGCAAGGCCATCGGCGGCTTCATCACGCCGGTCTGGGGCTACATCTCCGACCGCATGTACTCCACCTCCTTCGGCCGTAAGATCGGCCGCCGCAAGGGCACGCTGCTCATCGCCGCACCGCTGAACCTCATCTTCTACGTGCTGCTGTGGGTGCCGAACATGCCGGTGTGGTTCTACCTGCTCGTCAACGTCATCTACTACGGCGTCTACCCGGGCATCAACACCGTCGTCTACTCCCTGCCGTCCGAAATGACCGATGATTCCAAGGATCGCGCGGCCCTGGTCGCCATCCAGCAGATCGGCGGCGGCGTCGGCGGCTTCGCGTTCTCGATGTTCAACGCCTACCTGTTCAAGATCTGGGGCTCCACCGGCTGGCAGCCGTACTTCAAGGTCGCCATGATCTACGGCGTGCTCGGCACCGTGCTGCTCGTCGTCGGCGCGATGTGCATCAAGGAGCGCCCGTACGACGCGACCACCGACCTCTCCTCCGCCGACAAGGGCGACGCCGAGAAGGTCGGCTTCTTCGGCCGCCTCGTCTCCGTGTTCTGGAACTTCCTGTCCGTGCTGCGTATCAAGACCTTCCGCAACTACCTCGGCATCTACCTCGCCCAGCAGACCTTCCGCATGGTCCGCGGCACGATCAACGGCTACTTCATCATCTTCGTGCTGCTGCTCACCCCGGCCGAGGTCTCCCTGTCCACCGGCTTCAGCTTCCTGTTCGGCATGGCGTGCGTCGTGGTCTGGGCCACGGTCATCTCCAAGCTCGGCGGCATGCGCTCCTACCGTCTCGGCGCCTGGGTCACGATCGCGCTGTTCGTCGGCATCTACATCCTTGCGCTGAACGTCGCGAACCTGCCGAAGGCGACCGTCACGCTCGTCTTCACCGTGCTCATCACGCTGTTCACGCTCGGCAACTCCGGCATCGTGAACGCGCAGACCTACGTGCAGTCCTTCGTGCCGGACGTCGACGAGCTGGTCACCGGCAAGCGCCGTGAAGGCCAGTACGCCGGCATCCAGTCCACGCTCGAGGTCATCATCAACACCGTCGTGACCATCATCGTGGGCGTGCTGCTGCAGGCCGTCGGCTTCCAGTCCGGCGCCGACGTCACCGCGCAGTCCCCGCTCGTCGTGAACGTGCTGCTCTACATGTACTGCGGCACCGTGGTCGTGCTCGCGTTCGTCGGCATCCTGCTCACCTACCGCATGCACCTCAACGAGAAGAACCACGACATCCTCGTGGCCGAGGCGGCCCGCCTGCGCAACGGCGGCCTGATGTCCGACGTGACCGAGGAGACCCGCAAGGTCGTCGAGGATCTCGCCGGCATCCCGTACGAACAGTGCTGGGGCCACAACAACGTGATCAACGCCCTGCACAAGGCGGCGTGATCCGGTTCGCGGACTCGCTGCGCGGCTTGGGTTTCTCCTTTCCCAGCCGCGCGGCACTACAGACTCGCTGCGGGAGCGGTCTTTCTTTCCATCAGCAATCTCTTCTGCTTCCGCAGCTCCTTTCATAGCCGAACAACCGAATACCGCATGAGGCCTCGCTTCCGGGATTACACCCAGCCCGGAACGGGGCCTCGTGCCGTTGGCGGTGGCGTTGTGCGTGGGGTCGTGCGATGTTCCCGGCCGCCGCTGCGCATCACTGCGGCTACAATGAATCTCAACGATGAAGTAACGGCAATCGCAGAACAAGAGGGGGATCATCATGGCAACGCTCAAGGATGTCGGCAAACTGGCGGGAGTCACGGCCACCACCGCGTCGGCAGCGTTGCGCGGCAAGGACTACGTGCGTCCCGAAACCATCCAGCGCGTGCGCGAGGCCGCGAAAAAACTCGGCTACAAAACCAACCTGTCCGGACGATCCCTGCGCTCCGGCCGCAGCGACACGATCACGTTCCTCACGTCCGGTCTCGAGGGCGACTACTTCTCGCATCTGTCGATGTGCGTTGCCGACGAAGTCAACCGCCGTGGATCGCACATGCTCATCGAACTATCGCGCTACCTGAACGGCAGCAACGATCTATCGTACACGTTCTCGGACGGCATCATCGCGATCAACGCGCCGCGCGCGCTCAACATCCTGCACGAGCATCCGTCCGTCATGCTCGAAAACTACGAAGCCGGCACCGGCATCGACACCGTGAACGCGCCGAGTGCGGAAGGCTCGCGCGCGGCCATCGAACATCTCGTCGCGCGCGGCTGCACGCGCATCGGCATCGTCGGCGACAACCGCGACCCCGGCAACCCGAACGTCATCCCCGGCTCGCGCGACCTGCGCATGCATTCCGCGAAAGCCGCGATTCTGGCGGCCGGACTGCCGTTCGACGAGACGCGCGATTTCATCAAGTCGGCATGGTCGATCGATGGCGGCATCGAGACCGGCCATGCGATCGCGCAGGCGTTGCGCGAGACCGGCTACGACGGACTGTACTGTCTGAACGACGGCATCGCGATCGGCGTGCTGCGCGGCCTGGCCGACGCCGGCGTGAAGGTGCCGGACGACGTGATGGTGATCGGCTTCGACGGCATCACCTCCGGCCAGTACACCGTGCCGTCGCTGACGACCGTCGCCACGGATTTCAAGGGGATGGCGAACACGGCCGTCTCGCTGCTCATGCGCCGCATCGAGCACCCGGACGAGGAGTATTTCCCGCAGACCGTGAACGTGGGGTACAAGCTCATCGAACGCGAGTCCACCGCGCGGCGGTAGAGGCGTTCCTTTCCTTTTTTCGTATTTCCCAGCGCGCATACAGCCGATTCAACCTTCGATTCCGGCCGTATGCCCATTGGGCGGGTGAACACACGCTTGTTGGGTGAATATTCAACCTATATGATAGGGTGGCAACATGGCAGTCAAAGGCAGACAATGGAGTGAACTCGAACGATTGACGGCGGAGTATTTCATGCAGTTGCGTGAGGATGCCGACGAAACGCCGTCGTATCGCCGCATCGGTGCGGGCACCGGTATGACGCATAACCGTGTCATGGATATTCTACGCAAGAAAAACGGTACGCCGACGTTGTTGGAGTTCGTGACCTTGTGCCATTTCTTCGGGAAAGACGCTGCCGACGTGCTCCGGGAGCTGGAGCATGAGACCGATGATCACAGGGAAGGAGATGATCACCATGACCACGACGACGGACCGGATGAACGGGATGACGGTGCCTGAAGGCGGTGATGCGGCTGGGGCGGACTCCGTTGAGACGAATATCGTGCTGTATCAGGACGACGGGCGCAACGTGCCGGTTCAGGTGCGGTACGAGGACGAGACGTTCTGGCTGACGCAGAAGGCGATGGCGGAGCTGTTCGACGTCAATGTGCCGAATATTTCCAAACATTTGGCTCATATTTACGATGAGCATGAACTGGAAAAGGACTCAACTATTTCCAAAATGGAAATAGTTCGTCAGGAAGGAGACCGTAAGGTCAAGCGAGAAGTTGTCTTCTACAATCTTGACGCCATCATCGCGGTCGGATACCGCGTCAACAGCATGAAGGCGACCCGTTTCCGCCAATGGGCGACGAAAACACTGCGCGAGTACATCATCAAGGGATTCGTCCTCAACGACGACATGCTGAGAAACGGACGTCCGTTCGGCAAGGACTATTTCGACGAACTGCTACGCCGCATCCGCGACATTCGCGCCAGCGAACGACGGTTCTACCAGAAGATCACGGATCTGTTCCAGGACATCAGCGTGGATTACGATCCGAAAAGCCAGCAGGCGCGCGATTTCTTCGCGAACGTGCAGAATCGGTTCCATTACGCCGTCAGCGGCCATACCGCGGCGGAGATCATCAACGAACGCGCCGATGCCAGCAAGCCGAACATGGGACTGACGACGTGGAAAGGATCGCCGGAAGGGCGCATCCATTCATCAGACGTGACAATTGCCAAGAACTATCTCAGCGAAGATGAGCTCAGCCATCTCAATCAATTGGTCTCCGGTTTTCTGGATGCCGCCGAACTGCGAGTGCGCAACCATCAGACCACCACGATGGCCGAATGCGTGGAACTGTGCAATCAGTACATCATGTTTACGGGCGGGGCGACATTGCAGGGCAAAGGCACGGTGAGCAAGAAGCAGGCCGATGCGAAGGCCGTTGCGGAGTTCCGCAGATTCAACGATACGCAGGAATCGGATTTTGACCGGTTTGTGGAGGAGATGAGGGAACGGAGGTGAGGAGGGGAAGGGTTTCGTCGGTTGGCGAAAGCCTCTTGAGACGTTGGAAACGGGTTGAGGTAGTGAGCTGTCCCCTCAGTCAGCGTTGCTAACAGCTCCCCTGAAGGGGAGCGGGAAAAGGAAAGGCTCCGCTGTGTCGCGGAGCCTTGCTGTGCCGGAGGTCGTTCGCGTGCGCTTCGCTATAACGCGAACGACCTCCTACGTTTCGGCCTGGGAAAGCCCACTGGGCTTTCCCAGCGTTGCTGCACGACGCCAGTCGTGCAGCAACGGCCGAAACGTCAGCCTGTGTTCTGGAGGCCGGCGGCGACGCCCGAAACGGTGCACAGGATCAGGTAGATGAAGCCGGCCTGCTGGCTCTGGCTGAGCTCTTCCTTGTCCACCTTCTTGCGCAGCGAACGTAGCGCGAGCACCTGCGTGACGGACAGCGCGTCCACGTACGGGGAACGCACGCGGATCGCCTGGCCGAGCACATGACGGTGCTGCAGCGGCCACTTGTCGTTGACGATCTTGAGCACCCACTTCGTGGTCAGCTCCATCTCGTCGAGCACCTTCTTCGACAGCTCGTCGTTGTCGCCGAGGGCGAGGTACATCTTCGCGATGCGCTCGTCGGTCTTGGCCAGCGACATCTCGATGTTGTCGATGAACGTCGAGAACAGCGGCCACTCCTCGTACGCCGCACGCAGCGTATCGAGATCGCCGAACTGCTCGCACGCGGTGCCCAGACCGTACCACGCGGCCAGGTTGATGCGCGCCTGCGCCCACGAGAACACCCACGGAATCGTACGCAGATCGTCGAGCGACTTCGCACCCAAGCCGCGCTTGGCCGGACGCGAGCCGATCGGCAGCAGGCCGACCTCGGTCAGCGGCGTGACGGTCGAGAACCACGGCGCGAAGTCCGGGGTCTGCAGCAGGTCGAGGAAGCGGTTGTGCGCGGCCTCGTCCAGCTTCGCCGTCATGTCCGCGTACTTCGCGGTCATCTCGGTGTTCGTCTTCTCGACGCTCGGCGCGGACTGCAGCAGCGTCGCGGCGGCGACGGACTCGATGTGGCGCACGGCCAGAATCGGATTGCCGTAGCGGGCGAAGATCACCTCGCCCTGCTCGGTCAGCTTGAAGCGGCAGTTCACGGAGCCCTTCGGCTGGGCCAGCACCGCGCGGTTCGCGGGGCCACCACCACGACCGACGGCGCCGCCACGGCCGTGGAACAGCGTCAGATCGATCTTGTGACCCTCGGCCCACGCGACGATCCGCTGTTCGGCGGAGTGCAGCGCGAGCGTCGCGGTGGTCGGGCCGGCGTCCTTCGAGGAATCGGAGTAGCCGAGCATGACCTCCATCTTGTTGCCGGTGGCCTTCAGACGAGCCTGCACCTCGGGGATCTTGACGATCTCCTCGAGCACGTCCACCGAATGCTCCAGATCCTCGAGCTGCTCGAACAGCGGGAGCACGTCGATGGTCGGCACGTCCTCGGGATGCGCGAACGCAAGACGGTTCAGCTCGTACACGTCGCGCACGTTCTGCGCGGACTTCGTGAACGAGATGATGTAGCGGCGGGCGGCCTTGATACCGTTGCGCTTCTGGATCGAGCCGAGCGCGCGGAACGTGTCGAGCACCTCGTGCGTCATCGGCTGCAGCGGGCCGCGCTCGCCATGCAGACCGTGCTCGCGGATGTCCTCGAGCGCACGCGCGTGCACGACGGAATGCTGACGGAACTCCATCTCGACCATGTGGAAGCCGAACGTCTCGGTCTGCCAGATCAGATCCTGCAGCGGGCCGTACGCGGAACGCTTCGCACCTGCCGCGGCCAGCGAACGCTGGACGACCTTGAGGTCGGCGAGGAAATCGTCGGCCGAATGGTACATGAGGTCGGCGTCGCGTTCGATCGTGTAGTGCAGACGATCGGCCATGACCAGCATGACGGCGCGGTGCATCTCCTTGGTGGAGATCAGCGCGGCCTTGTCGGTCAGACGCTCGCTCATCTCCTTCTGGTGGTTCCAGAGGTTGAGCAGCTCGGCGCTCGGCGGGGTGGTGCCGGATTCCATCGTCAGGTTGCGGCCGACCGTGCGGGTGGCCTCCTCAAGCGCGGCGATCACGTGATCGGAGAACTTGCGGGCGACCTGGCGGCTGACCTTCGCGGTGACGTTCGGGTTGCCGTCGCGGTCGGAGCCGATCCAGCTGCCCGGGTGGAAGAACGCGGGGCACACCGGCTCGACGAGGCCGGCCTTGTCGCCGAGGACCCAGTCGTCGAAGCGACGGTAGACGGCCGGAATCGTGCGGAACAGCGTGTTGTCGAAGATGTCGAGGATCGTGTCGGCTTCCTCGACCGGGGTCGGCTTCTTGAGCGCGATCGGCGAGGTGCGGAACAGGGCGTCGATCTCGTTGTACAGACGACGGCTGTTCTCCTTGCGGTCGGAGCCGCCCAGCGTGCGGTGCTCCTCGAGCAGTTCGGCGATGCGGCGGATCTTGCCTTCGACCGCCTTGCGGCGGGCCTCGGTCGGGTGCGCGGTGAACACCGGATGGAACTCGAGCTTTTCGAGCAGGTCCTTCGCCTTGGCCGGACCCATCTCGTTGATGAGCTGGTGGTAGGCGGAGGTCATCTCGTTCACCGGATCGTACGCCTGATCGCCGGAGACCTCGTTCTCGCGCTGGCGCAGCACGGAGACGCGGTAGTTCTCCTCGCTCAGGTTCGCCAGATGGAAGTACGTGGTGAACGCGCGGGCGAGCAGCTGCGCGTCGTGCAGCGACATGTTGTCGATGGTCTCCACGGCCTTCTTGAGCCCGTCCTGATCGGGATTCGGGTCAAGCATGCCTTCGAAATGCTCGGCGCTGGCCTCCACGGCGTAATTGCGCACCGTATCGAATGTGGAAAGAAGTTCGGGATCGAATTCGCCCAAAACGTCGCGCAGAATGCGCAGACACAGATCCATATCGTATTTGAGCGACTCGGGAAGATCACGCTCTTCGGGGCCCTTGGTCCCCAGACCGGACGTCACGATCGTGGCGTCGGCGGGCGTGATCTGCTGATCATTAGTTGTCATCAGACCTCCTTTGCTGAACTCCCGGTTGTTCGGTCTGCCGACCATCCGCGGCTCCTCCGCGGTTGTGTTAGTCGGTCGTTGCGAACCCAAAGCCGTTGGTTCAACGGTTGTGGGGCTATTGTATGACCGGGTTATCGACACTTTCGTTACGAAGTTCGGTTTTCGATATGCGTGATGTTTTCTGAGACGAGGCAGTCCATAATTTGGACTCGGATATGGTCGCTCAGGTGTTCGCCCACGGCGGGCGGTAAACCTGAAAGCGTGAGTCAAGGGCATCAATACGAACGAGAGGACGGCGAAAGCAGCGCCGCCGCAGTACAGCATTTCCACACGCACTCCATCCCGCTCGACATGGAAGACATCGAGCGCGACTGGGACAAACCCATCACCGAGGCGGGCATCGCCGCCAAGGCCAGCGTCATCGTGCGCGTCGGCCTGCTCGACCTGTCCGCCGGCACCGGATCGTTCCGAGTGCGTGAGATGATGCACCGCATCGCCTACCCGCTCGGCGTGCACGTGCGCGCCGACGTCAACCTCACCGACATCGAAGCCGCCTGCACCGACGGCAAGGACCGCATCACCGAAGTCATCGACCTGCCGTCCACCGGCGTCAACACCGAACGCATCTGGCTGCTCGAGCACTTCGCCGACTGGTTCAGCGTCAACCTCGGCGAGGACTCCATGTACCACAGCCGGCCCGAAGTGTCGAAAGGGCTCATGCAGCATCTCGACACCAAGGACGCCTCGCAGGTGTCGGCCGAACTGGCCAAGCAGCTGCGCGAAGAGGAGAAGCACGACAAGGGCGCGGCAGCCGGGGCTGATGCTGAAAGCGATGCCAAGCCGGGGCAGGACGCCGTACTCGACGCGCTCGAAGCCGCCAGCCAGCACGCGGACCCGGGCGACCCGCGCGCGCACCAGCTGCACGTGCACGAAACCGACTGGTCGCAGTCCGCGATGACGCAGTCGCTTGCGGCGCGGGCGGCCGTCGAACGCGAGGAGGAAGCCGAAGCGGCACGCTCGGGCGGCGAAGCCGAGGAATACCGGATCTCCGGGGATGCGCGGCCCGACGTCAGCGATGCGGATGCGGTCGCCGGCGATCCGGCGCCAACCCAAACCGGCGCATCGCCCCAATCGATCAGCGATCATGTTCGGCACCGCCCGGCCCCGCGCAGCGGATTCCTCCCCAGCGAAGCCGACGCGCGCAAGCACGCACACAAGCCGCCGAAAGGCGAGTACGCCGCCCACTTCGACCACGTCGGCAAGGAACGCGTCTCCGGCCGCCCCGGCATCACCGTGCGGCAGGCCCACCAGCGGCTCGACATGATCGAACGGCGCAAGCCGCTCTACTCCCCCGCCTTCGCCGGCCTCGCCTCCGCGATCGCGTGCGCATCCTTCGTGTTCCTGCTTGGCGGCGGCCCGTACGACATGGTCGGCGCGTTCGTCGGCGCCGGACTCGGCCACTGGCTGCGCCGCGTCCTGTTCAAGCGCCATCTCAACCAGTTCTTCGTCACGTTCGTGTGCGTCGCGCTCGCGGCGCTCGCATGTACGGGCACGTTGCGACTGATCGGCCTGTTCGACCCGGTCGCGCTGCAGCACGACACGGCGTACATCGGCGCGATGCTGTTCGTCATCCCCGGATTCCCGCTCATCACGGGCGGACTCGACATGGCGAAGATCGACTTCCCGTCCGGCGTGCAGCGCGTGACCTACGTGCTGTGCATCATCCTCATGGCCACGCTCGCCGGGTGGATGGTCGCCACGATCGTGCATCTGAACCCGCAGGGATTCGAGCCGCTCGGTCTCGACCCGACGGTCAACATGCTGCTGCGCGCGGTGTTCGCGTTCCTTGGCGTGTGGGGCTTCTCCGTGATGTTCAACTCACCGCAGCGCATGTGCCTGACGGCCGCGGTGATCGGCATGATTACCGATACGCTGCGCCTCGAGATCGTGGACATGGGCGTGCCGGCCGAGGCGGGTGCGTTCATCGGCGCGTTCCTGGCGGGCATTCTGGCCACCGTGTGGCGCTCGTCGGTGCGCAAGGGGTGGCTGCCGCCGCACCTCGGCTACCCGCGCATCTGCCTGACCGTGCCGTCGATCGTCATCATGGTGCCGGGCATGTATATGTATCGCGCGATGTGGTATCTCGGCAGCTTCCAGACGTTGAACGCGCTCGATTGGGCGTTCCGCGCGTTCATGGTCATCATCTGTCTGCCGATCGGCTTGGCGATGGCCCGCGTCATCACCGACAAGTCCTGGCGCTACGACATCTGATCCGTGCGCCCGGGGCCCGACACAGTGTGTTGGTCCCCGGGTGCCGTGTTTTGGTCCTATGAGTGCAGTTTGACGATTGAGAGGCTGATTTCCGTGTTTGTTGAGGTCGGTCTGACGATCGAGAGGCTGTCATAGTCACTAACCGGGGCTCAAATCGCCCATTTTCCATCGGGAATGGCGTTGATACGCGGGGAACGTAGCCTCTCGATCGTCAAACTGACCTAGACGGCGTGCGTTTTTAGCCTCTCGATCGTCAAACCGCTTCCAGTTCCTCGCGTTGGCGGGCGTGGATTCGTCATAAACCCGATGCCGCCGGCTCACAGCGTGAGACAGCAAGCCGCGTATTAGTCTCTCGTGTCCACCCTCTCAGCGACCGTCGAATACACGAAGCAAAAGGGAGCAGGGGTGACGCGGTCGATCCCCATTTCTCCCGATTCGCCCTGTAACCCAACGCCGATCACGGCGACGCGAGCAACCGCGAAACCCGAGAGAACCGAGAACATATGGGACTGAACGATTTTTGGATACTGCTCGCCATGGGCATCTATTTCGCCGCGATGCTGTCCGTCGGATTCGTGTTTTCCAAACGCTCCAACTCGTCGTCCCAAGAGTACTTCGCGGGCGGCCGCGGCGTCGGCCCGTGGCTCACCGCCCTGTCCGCCGAAGCCTCCGACATGTCCGGTTGGCTGCTTATGGGCTTGCCCGGCCTCGCGTATTTCACGGGCGCGGCCGATCCGATGTGGACCGCGATCGGCCTCGCCGTCGGCACGTACCTCAACTGGAAGCTCGTCGCCCGCCGTCTGCGCCGCTATTCGGTGGTGGCTGGCGACGCGATCACCATCCCCGACTTCTTCTCCAAGCGTTATCACGACCGTGAGAACATCCTGTCCACCATCGCCGCGTTCATCATTCTCGTGTTCTTCTGCGTGTATGTGGGTAGCTGCTTCGTCACGGTCGGCAAGCTGTTCGCCACGCTGTTCGGCTTCGACTACCACCTCATGATGGTGCTCGGCGCGATGGTCGTGTTCGTGTACACCGTCGTCGGCGGCTATCTGTCGGTGGTGGTGACCGATTTCATCCAGGGCATGCTCATGTTCTTCGCGCTGGCCGTGGTGTTCGTCGGCTCGGTCGTCTCGGCGGGCGGCATCGGCAACACGGTCGCATTCCTGCGCGCCATTCCGGGCTTCCTGTCGGGCACCGAGGTCGCGGTGCCGACGCTGAACGACCTCGGCGAGCAGATCATCCGCGACGGTCAAGCCGTATTTTCCTCGCCGCGCGATTATGGCATCATCACCATCGTGTCGATGATGGCGTGGGGCCTGGGCTATTTCGGCATGCCGCAGGTGCTGGTGCGGTTCCTGTCGATCCGCAGCGTGGAGGAGATTCGCAAGTCGCGCATCATCGCGACCTCGTGGTGCGTGCTGTCGCTGGCGTGCGGCGTGTGCATCGGTCTGGTGGGCCGCGCGATGATGCCGACCGAATTCCTCACGCAGGCCAGCGCCGAGAACGTGTTCATCGTGATCGCGCAGACGCTGCTGCCGAGCTTCCTGTGCGGCGTGGTGGTATCGGGCATTTTCGCCGCGTCGATGAGCTCGTCGTCGTCCTACATGATCATCGGCGCGTCCGCGATGGCGGAAAACCTGTTCCGCGGCGTGATGCACCGTCGCGCGACCGATCGGCAGGTGATGATGGTGGCGCGCGCCACGCTCGTGCTCATGTTCGTGTTCGGCGTGATCGTGGCCTACGACCAGAACTCCTCGATTTTCCAGGTCGTGTCGTACGCGTGGGCCGGCCTCGGCGCGTCGTTCGGCCCGCTGATGCTGTGCTCGCTGTACTGGCGGCGCACCAACCGCCCGGGTGCGATCGCGGGCATGGTCGTCGGCACGGCCGCCGTGCTGGTGTGGCACGAGTTCGTCAAGCCGCTCGGCGGCATATTCGCGATCTACGAGCTGCTGCCCGCGTTCCTGCTGTCGTTGGCCGCGATCGTGGTGGTGTCGCTCGTCACCGCGGCGCCGAGCGATGAGGTGTTGTACGAGTTCGATCACTATCTCGACCCGATCGGCACGATGGACGAGGACGGCCTCATCACCGCTGAAGTGGTGGACGAGCGATAGTGGGGTGACTCCGCGAGTCTCGGCGGCATCGTCAATGTGACAGGTACGCTCCCGCGCATCAGCGGTTGACCCACCGATGCGCGGGAGCGTTTGGCGTTGGAGGGAAGTTTGCGGCAAGTCAGAAGTTATCCACAAGGTTATCCACATTTTTGCGGGCGTCGCGTGACAAACCTGACTTGGTCCCGTACTGTCGCGACCATGACTGGCGAATCAATCTCATTGAAGGCGCTCACTGAACTTAAGGCCATGCGCATGCAATCGTGCGCCGCCCTACAGAACCGCACCCGACGGCCACTGGTCTACGCGCGTTCCACGGCGCTGGAGCTGCTGTCCATAGAAAAGCCGCGTCTTCGCTCCCATGTGGTCGGACAGGATTCGACGGCATGGGTCGTTGTTTCCTCACTGCGGCAGCGGTGCCATGTGCGTGGAGTGAAATATCTGGCGTGGACGGGGCCCATTGAAACGCAGGTCGTCGGCCGCCATTTCGAGTGCCTGACCCCGGTGTGCACGTGGGCGCACTATGCGGCCGTGCTGCCATTGGACGAACTCATCGTATTGGGAGAATCCATGATGAGGCGTGATAGGCGGTTGAAGCGTGCTGGCATAGAGGATTTTCGGCGGTACCTTGAGCATGCTGGCAATTTCACCGGTGTCAAGAAATGCCGTCGTGCCTTGCGCCTGATGAAAGAGAATGTGGATTCGTCGCAGGAGACCCGGACGAGAATCATGCTGATTCGGTATGGGCTACCGGAGCCGGAGGTGAATTACGCGTTGAACATTCCCGGAACAGCGCGCACGGTTTTCCTTGATATGGCGTACCCGCAGTTGCGCATCGCCGTTGAATACGACGGCACCTACCATCGATTCAGCAACGAACAGGTGTTGAGGGATGACAAACGCCGCGAGGATATTGAATCCGCTGGATGGATGTATATCAAGATCACCGTCTTGGATTTGCGCAACGAGCTGGCGGAAGAGGCCGCAGCACAGCGCGTTGCCACGGCGATGTGGAGAATGGCGGGTGTACCGGTTCCACTGGAGCCTCGGATTGCCGTTGAGCGAATCGGGGATGGGAACCACGCCCGGCGCAAGCCGATATGGTCCATGATGGCCGGGTAATCGGCCCTAATGCCGAGCATCCGGGGTATATCGCATGCCGTTGGCTGCGAGTTTGACGATCGAGAGGCAGAGTTCGCGATCTGCATAGGTCGGTTTGACGATCGAGAGGCACCCCGCCGGAGCATCTACCGCCAAAAAGCATAGTACGGGGGTATTTTGCCCTCGCATAACGGTCGGTTGCCCACGGGGACTGCCTCTCGATCGTCAAACCGACCTCTACAAAGAGCGAGTTCAGCCTCTCGATCGCACAACTGCCGTGTATCGGAGACCGATTCCTCGAATGAAATCGTGGCGGCAAAAGCATATAGGGAACGCGCGATGCGCGTTCCCTCGGTGGGACGTCGCTCACACACAACAGGCACAATCGTCTACGCGCATACGCACATAAAAAGGGCTGATTCCGCAAACCACGGAATCAGCCCAAAAAAACTGCGTCTCAGTACTTCATGCCCATGGCTTCGCGCACCTGCTCGAGGGTTTCCTCGGCGATGGTGTTCGCGCGCTTGTTGCCGTCGTGCAGCACGTCGCGCACATAGTCCATGTCCTTCGCCAGCTCGGCGCGGCGCTCGCGGTGCGGCGCGAGGAACGCGTTCACGGACTCGATTACATACGCCTTGAGCGCGCCGGCACCCGCCTCGCCGATCTCCTCGGCGATCTCCTTCGGGTCACGTCCGGTCACCAGCCCCGCGGTGGTCAGCAGCGCGGACACCTGCGGGCGCGCGATCGGATCGAACGTGATGCGGCGCTCGGAATCGGTCGGGCTCTTCTTGATGAGCTTCGCGGTCTCCTCCGCGGTCGCGCCCAGCATGATCGAATTGCCGTACGACTTGCTCATCTTGCGTCCGTCAAGGCCCGGAATCTCCGGCGCTTCCGAGAGGATCGCGGCCGGCTCCGGGAACACCGGGTGCTTCTTCGCGTAACGCTCGTTGAAGCGGCGCGCGATGGTGCGCGTGATCTCGACATGCGGCAGGTTGTCCTTGCCGATCGGCACGACGTTCGCCTTGCAGAACAGGATGTCGCACGCCTGATGCACCGGGTAGGTGAGCAGCAGGCCGGTCAGCGCGTGGCCCGACGCCTCCATCTCGGACTTGACGGTCGGGTTGCGGTGCAGCTCGGCCTCGGTGACGAGCGAGAGGAACGGCAGCATGAGCTGGTTCTCGGCCGGCACGGCGGAGTGAGTGAAGATCATGGTCTTCTTCGGGTCAATGCCCGCGGCCATGTAGTCGAGCACGAGGTTGAGGACGTTGTCCTGGATGTGCTCGGTGGTGTCGCGGTCGGTGATGACTTGGTAGTCCGCGATGATGATGTTCGTGTTCACGCCGCGCTCCTGCATGGCGACGCGCTCGCGGATGGAGCCGAAGTAGTGGCCGAGGTGCAGGCGGCCGGTCGGACGGTCGCCGGTGAGCATGGTGAACTTGCCCGGGTTGGCTTCGAGCTTGGCGAGCGTCTCATCCGAACGCTTCTTCGCCGCGAGGAAGCTCGCGCTCATTTCGTTGCCGGCAGCGGTCAGCTGCTGTTCCTGGGTTTCGTCCGTCATCATTCCCCGCCTTTGCGCGTGTGAAAACACTGAAAAATATCGCTTTTATCGTAAAAGTCCGAGCCGACAAGCCCAACTGTGCAAACAAGTGGTACTCTCTTATGTGATGATTCAACACGTACAGTAATTTCAGGGGGTCACATGGGCCGCGGACGTCAGAAAGCCAAGCAGCAGAAAATTGCCCGGAAGCTCAAGTATTTGACCACCGATACTGATTACGACGAGCTCGCCAAGGAGCTGAGCGAGCAGGAGCCGGGAGTCGGTTCGCCGGACCCGTTTGCCGACATTGAAGCCCAGTATGCTCACCATGCGGACGCTGATTCGGACGATTCCGCGGATTCGGATGCGACGTCGTCCGCGTCTGCCACGTCGGTGGACGACGATCTCGACGAGTACGCGAAGTGGGCCGCCGAGGCCGCCGCGAAGGCGTCGACCGGCGAGTTCCCGGCCGCGAAGGCCAAGCCGGCCGCCATGCCGAAGCCGCACAAGCCGATTCCCATGCCGATGCCGAGCGCGCTCAAGCCCAAGAAGGACTGACCGTTACCCGCGATGCGCGTCGCGATTTGCGATGACAACGATACCGACGCCGAATACGTTCGCACGTTGGTATCCAGATGGTCGACGGCACGGCGGATCGACGCGCAGGTCGATACGTTCCCGTCCGCGGAGCGATTCCTGACCGATTTCGACCGGCGCAAGAACGTCGATATTCTTCTGCTGGACGTCGAGATGGGCGCGATGGACGGCGTCGCGCTTGCAAAGGCCGTGCGCCGCGTCAGCCGGACCGTGCAGATCGTGTTCGTGACCGGCTATTCGGATTACATCGCCGAAGGATACGACGTCGAAGCGCTCAATTACCTGATGAAACCGGTGAGCGAGGCCAAGCTGGACGCCGTGCTCGACCGGGCGGCCGAACGGCTGCGCACGGCGGCACGGTGCCTCGATCTGCAATGCGTGGACGGCTTGGTGCGCGTGCCGTTGCCGGAGATCCGATACCTCGATGTGCGGCGCAATTACGTGACCGTGCATGCGACGCACGACTATACGGTCAAACGGTCGCTGGGCGAGTTCGAGTCGGAGCTGGGGCATGATTTCTGCCGTGTCGGCCGGTCGATGATCGTCAATCTGCGATACGTTCGTCGCGTGATGCGCACCGCCGTGCAACTGACCGACGGCACGTCGCTGCCGTTGCCGCGCGGTGCGTACGAACCGCTCAACCGCGCGATCATCGCGATGGATTGAGCGACCGCGAGCAGGCCCGAGTCAAGCGGGCGCAGGCCGGAAAGGAGCCGGAGCATGTGGTGGTTCCGCCGCAGACGCGCGGATCGCGCGCTGGCCGCATACCAGCGTGAGCTGATCGACACGCATTATCGCGAGGTCGAGAACATGTACACCAGGATGCGCATGTGGCGGCACGACTACCGCAATCATCTCCAGACGCTCAGGGCCCTTGCCGAGCAGGGCGATCTCGATGCGATCCGCGACTATCTCGACAAGCTGGACGACGAGCTGATCGTGCTCGACAGTCCGGTCAAAACCGGCAACGCGATGGCCGACGCGATCCTGAGCAGCAAAATGTCGCTGGCCGAGTCGCGCGGCATCGCGACCCGCGTGGACGCGCATATCCCGGTGAAACTGCGGATCTCCGAACTTGACTTGTGCTGCATCCTCGGCAACCTGTTCGACAATGCCATCGAAGCAAACGTTGGCGTGCCTGAGAACGATCGCATGATTCGCGTCTACATGGACATGAAGGGCACGCAGCTGTACATCTCGTTCACCAACACCGCCGCCTCGGGCAAACGGCGCAAGGTGCACGGACGTTTCCGCACCACCAAAACCGGCGAGGGGCACGGTTTCGGCCTGCTGCACATCGACGAGATCATCGAGGCCGCCGGCGGCTACGTGAGCCGCAATTCCGAGGACGGCGCATTCACCACCGAAATCCTCCTGCCGCAGCAGTGAGCGCGATTCGTCCCCGATGCCGTGCGATTCGTCACCAACCGCCGTCGCCTGCGCCGATCGTGCGGTAAGACTGATCTCAGATCAGGAAAGGTGACGGAACATGACACAGCAACACGACGCGCACCCGCGCCCCAGCCATTCGATGTGGTCCAACACCGCGTTCATGCTGCGCCTCGCGTGGCGCACGGCGAAATCGGTGCCGATCATCGTCGCCGTCATGGCCGTCGCCCAAACCGCCATCGCCACCACGGAACTGTTCATCGCCCCCGCTATCCTCGCGCAGATCGAAACGCACGGCCCGCTCGCGCACCTGCTCATCACCATCGCCGCGTTCACCGCCGCACTGGTCGCGTTCAACGCCATCCACGCCTACGCCGAAGCCAACAGCGGCACCGGACGCATGACCGTCCGCCTCGCCATCATCGAACGCATCGGCCTCAAGGCATCGCGCACGGCCTACGCCAACACGCTCGACGCCGACTTCCGCGCGCTCACCCGCCGCTCCATCGAACAGGGCTGCGCCAGCAACGACGCCCCCGCCGAGAAGTTCTGGACCACCTGGACCGACATCCTCACCAACGTCCTCGGCTTCGCGATCTACCTCGCGCTGCTGTCCGGTCTGAACCCGCTGTTGGTCGCGCTCGTGCTCGTCACGTCGGTCGCCGGCTACCTGACCGGCAACCGCATCAACGAATGGGGTTACCGGCATCGCGACGAGGAGCAGCGCGACATCCAGCGCCTGTACTACCTGCTCGACCTCGGCGGCAACCGCAAGTATGCGAAGGACGTACGCATCTTCGGCCTGCGCCCGTGGCTCCTCGAGCTGCGCGACGGCGTGACCCGCACGCTGCGCGCGTTCTACGCGAAACGCGAGGGCGTGTACGTGTGGGCGAACGTGATCGACGTGACGCTCGCGTTCGTGCGCAACGGCGCGGCCTACGCGTACTTGGTCTGGCTCGTGCTTGCGCAGGGGCTGAGCGCGTCGCGTTTCCTGCTGTACGTCACGGCCGTGAGCGGATTCACGACGTGGGTGACCGGCATCCTCGGCAAGTGCTCCGAACTCAACAAGGAAAGCCTCGAGCTTGCGTCGATCCGCGACCTGCTGGATTGGCCGGAACCGTTCGCGCTCGACACCGGCGAGCCGATCGCCGCGCAGCCGGGTCACCAATACGAGATACGGCTCGACCATGTCTCGTACCGCTATCCGGGAGCCGATCACGACACGTTGCACGACGTTGATCTGACCATCCGTCCCGGCGAAAAACTGGCCGTCGTCGGACTGAACGGCGCGGGCAAGACCACGCTGATCAAGCTGATCTGCGGATTCCTCGACCCGACCGCGGGTCGCGTGCTGCTTGACGGACGGGACATCCGGCAGTACCGCCGGAGTGACTACTACGCGCTGTTCGCGGCGGTGTTCCAGGATTTTTCGGTGCTCGACAGCACGATCGCGCAGAACGTCGCGCAACGTGTCGACGGCATCGACCGCGACCGTGTGCGCGAGTGCTTGGCCGAGGCCGGGCTGACCGGCGCGATCGATGCGCTGCCGGGCGGCATCGACGCGCATCTGGGGCGCGAAGTGTACGAGGACGGCGTGGAGCTGTCCGGCGGCCAGACGCAGCGGCTGATGTTGGCGCGTGCGCTGTACCGCAACGCGCCGATCCTGCTGCTCGACGAGCCGACCGCCGCGCTCGACCCGATCGCGGAACGCGACATCTACCGGCATTACCAGCGGATGACGGCCGGGCGCACGTCGGTGTTCATCTCGCACCGGCTTGCCTCGACGCGGTTCTGCGACCGGATCGTGTTTCTGGCCGACGGGCGGATCGCCGAAACGGGCACGCATGACGAGCTGCTTGCGGCGGGCGGCGGATACGCGCGGCTGTTTGCCGTGCAAAGCAAGTACTACCGGCAGGAAAGCGAGGCACGGCAATGACCGGGCGGCATGATGATACGGATACCGCGGATACTGTTATGGACCCGGCGGATGCGGCTGTGGATACTGTTGATACGACCGTGGATACTGCTGAAGATGCGACTGCGGATACCGCTACAGATACTGCGGCAGATACCGCGACCGCGACTGATGTCGCCCCGATGACCGCCGCCGCCGCATGGCGCCTCACGCTGCGCGCATGGGGCGTGGCCTGGCGCAAGGCCCCCGACTGGTTCGCGGCCACGATCCTCGACGCGCTGTTCGCCGCCGCGCTCCCCTACGCCACCATCTGGTGCTCCGCCCAGCTCATCAACGAAATCGCCGGCGCCCGCGATCCGCGGTCCCTGCGCCGCTGGATCGTCGTCATCCTCGCCGTCACCGTCGTGCTGTCGCTGCTGTCGGCCATCTGCAATCATTGGAAAACCGCGGCCGCCGCAACCGTTGGCAGACTCGGCAGCGAACTGCTGTCCGACCGCATGCTCACGCTCGACTATCCGATTCTCGACGACCAGCGCACCATCGACGCGTTCGACCGCATCCGGCAAAGCGACAATTTCTCCGGCAGCGGCATGCGCACGGCGATCTGGACGTTCGACAAGCTGCTGCCCGCCGTCTTCCAGATCGCCGGCGGCATCGGCCTGTCGGTCACGCTGTTTTCGTCCGCCGTGCCCGCGGGCGGTGGCGCGCTGACCGTGCTCAACAGTCCGTGGATGTCGCTCGGCATGGCCGCGATGCTGCTGGCGGCCGCGCTCGGCGCCGCGCGATGCAACGAGATCGGCGGCCGCGCATGGTGGCGGTTCGACGAACTCGGCCGGTTCGGCAACCGCGTGTTCGGTTTCTTCGGCCTGCTGTTCCTCGATACCGCACGCACGCTCGACATCCACCTGTACGACCAGTACGGCCGCGTCGCCATTCCGTTCGTGGACGCCAACCCGGTGTTCACCGTGCATGATCCCAACTCCCGCGCCGTCGAACGGTCGGTCGGCGTGTGGCATGTCGCCGCGGCCGCGATCACGTCGCTCATGACCGGACTCGTGTACGTGTTCGTGTGTCTCAAGGCGTGGGGCGGCGCATTCGGCGTCGGCTCGGTCACGCAGTACGTCGGCGCGATCACCACGCTGTTCCTCGGCGTCTCCGCGCTGCTGCGGCAGGCCGGCGAAATCCGCAACAACGCGCCGTTCCTGAAGCGCGTGTTCGACTTCCTCGACCAGCCGAACCGCATGTATCAGGGCTCGCTCACCACCGAAAAACGTGCCGACCGGCAGTACGACGTCGAATTTCGCGACGTGTCGTTCCGCTATCCGAACGCGCCGGACGGCCAGTGGGCGTTGCGTCACGTCAATCTCAGGTTCCGTGTCGGATCGCGGCTTGCGATCGTCGGCGAGAACGGCAGCGGCAAGACGACGTTCATCAAGCTGCTGTGCCGGCTGTACGACCCGACCGAGGGCGCGATCCTGCTCAACGGCATCGACATCCGCAAATACCGGTACGACGAGTACATGCGGATCTTCTCGGTCGTCTTTCAGGATTTCCAGCTGTTCGCGCTGCCGCTCGGACAGAACGTCGCTGCGAACGTTCGCTACGATCGCGACCTCGTGACCGATGCGCTGCGCAAGGCCGATTTCGGCGATCGGCTGGACTCGCTGCCGCGCGGATTGGAAACGAGCCTGTACAAGGATCTGGACGAGGACGGCGTGGAGCTGTCCGGCGGCGAGGCACAGAAGATCGCGATCGCGCGGGCCATCTACCAGGATGCGCCGTTCATCGTGCTCGACGAGCCGACCGCCGCGCTCGACCCGGTCGCGGAGGCGCGGATCTACGCGAAGTTCAACGAGATCGCGGGCGACAAGACGGCCGTATACATCAGCCATCGGCTGTCGTCGTGCAAGTTCTGCGACGAGATCGCCGTATTCGACCGCGGTGCGATCGTACAGTACGGCACGCACGACGAGCTGGTCACGGACGAGGGCGGCAAGTACGCCGAGCTGTGGCGCGCGCAGGCCCAGTACTACGCGGCGTGAGCGGTGTGGCGGGCCGTGGGTTACTGCGTGCGGAGTATTACGCGGCGCGGGCTGTTTTATGGAATACCGATCGGTGGGCTGCGAGGTGGTGCCGTTTTCTTGGACTGTGATCCGGGAAAGGAATCATCGTGGCGAGGTATACGAGGGAGCGGCGGCGTGCGGTCGAGCTGTATGTGAAATACGAGTGATGCGCGTCGTCATCGTATCCGTGCGCGACGAAGCCGCCGTCTACAACGAAGCCGCACGCCGGCTGAGCTGAGCGGGAACGAAGTAAAGGTCCGGGGGTGTTTCGCGTGATGGTGATGTTTCATGAGAAACACTGCCGGACCTTGGGTGGCTGGTTCGACCGGTTGGTGGGAGACGTGGTCGGTTGGTGATTAGCTGGTTGTTGATCGGCGGGAAGAGAGCGCTGCCGAGTGCTGTGGATGATGTGCGACGGCAAGAAAGGTTGGGTGCGGCGTCGCCGAGCGGAGGTGTGCGTTCGACGACACCGCACCCGCCTGCGGGCCTACTTCTTGCCGTTCATGACGGCGGCAAGGGAGAGGACGCGCGGATTGGCGAAGACCTGATCGGTGGGGACGACGCGGCCATCCGAGTCGGTCAGCGGGATGCGCCAGTTCGGGTACTCGCTCGACGTGCCGGGCTGGTTGACCGAGTTGCGCTGGCCGACGCCGTCCATCAACGTGGCCTGACGCAGCAGCGACGGCGTATCCAGCAGCACGCGGTGCATCGCCTCGACGATCTGTTGAATATGCGCCTCGACGTTGCCGGCGGCGACATCGTTCGCAACATCGGCGGCAAGCCAACCGCCGTCGGTCAGCAGCTCGATCATCGCTCGTCGTTCGGCCTCAGCCGATGCCTGGAACTCCTCGACCGACGACGACAGCAATCCGAGTTCCTTACGCAGCTTCACATGCTCGAACTCAAGATATCCGGCGGTCGGCGGCAGATCGTGCGTGGTCACCGAAGCCAGCGCCTGCTTGCGATAGTCGGTCGGCGGCGAGTACGGGTCGCCGGCGGTCGGCGAATCGTCGACGCGGGAGAACCACTCGACATCGGTGCCGAGCACGCCGTGCGCAGCCAGCATGTCGCGAACGTAATCAGGAACCGTGCCCAGATCCTCGCCGATCACCATGCCGTTCGCGCGGGTCGCTTCGATGGCCAGTACCGCGAGCATAGCCTCGTGGTTGTACGTGACGTACGCGCCGCCCCTCGCACCCTTGCCGCTCGGAATCCACCACAGGCGGAACAGGCCGAGCACATGGTCGATGCGCACCGCGCCGGCATGCGCGAACACGGCGTGCACCATCTCGCGGTACACACGGTAGCCGGTATCCTCCAGATAATGCGGGTTGAATGGCGGCTGGCCCCAGTCCTGGCCCTGCTGGTTGTAGAAGTCCGGCGGGCATCCGACCGTCACCGAACCGACGGCGAATCGCTCCGGGTTCCACCAGGCGTCCGCGCCGAGCGCATGCACGCCCACGGCCATGTCCTGCATCAGGCCGAGCACCATGCCGGATTCCTTCGCGGCGGTCTGCGCGGCGGCGACCTGCTCGTCGGCGATCCACTGCAGCCAGCGGTTGAACTCGAGCAGATCGGCGTGGTCGGCCACCAGTTCGGCGACCTCCGGCGAGGTGCGGTCGTACCGTTCGAACCACGAGTTCGGCTCCCACGGGGCGCCCCACACCTCGAACGCGATGCACCACGTGGCGAACGCGTCGAGATCCGGACCGGCCTGAGCCTTGAACTGCGCGAACGCGGCGGCGCGGGCGTCGGTTTGACCGTCGGAGAGAGCCGTGCCATGCGAACGTTCGTAGTAATCGAAGATGATGTGCAGTGCTTCGCGCTTCGCCGTCCACGATGCGTTGATGTCCAGCGGCTCGCTGCTTACGTTCGCTGCAGCAACGTTCGCATGCAGCGCGTCGACGCGCTCGCGCTCGGCGGCGGGCAGCTCGGCGTATTCGGGGATGTCCTGCGGGCGGATGTACGTGACGTTGAGGAAGCGGCGCGATTCCGGCAGGTACGGCGACGGTTCGAGCGGCGGGATCGGCGCGCACGCGTGGATCGGGTTGATGAGCATGAAGTCGGCGCCGGACTTCTTGCCCGCGTCCGCGACGAGGCGGCGCAGATCGCCGTAGTCGCCTACGCCCCACGACTCTGCGGAGCGAGTGGAGTACAGCTGGTTCATCCAGCCCCAGCGCGGGCGTTCGGCCACGGCGGCCGGCACGGGGATGCGCTCGGGTGCGACGATCAGCGTGGCTTCTTCCTCACGCGAGCCGACGGTGACGCGCAGCGTGTGGTAGCCGATCGGCAGATTGTCGGGCAGGATCAGGAACAGGTCGTCGGAGCTGACGCTGGGCAGGATGTCGGCCTCGTCGCTGTGCGAGGAGGTGCCGTCCTCGAAAATGATGGTTGCGGCCGGTTCGTCGGTGCCGATTGCGCCGGTGGCTTTGGCTGCGGCGGCGGTGCTGGCTGCGGAGGCGGTATTGCCAGCGTTCGCAGTCTCGCCCGTAATATGCAAGGTGATAGTGGTCGGCTTGCCAACGGTTGCGATGATGGTGCGAGCCGGTAGCAAACGTTCGCTGGATTCGCGTTCCAGTGTGGCGAGGGACTGCTTGATGGCGGCGTCGCTGGATGCGTCGATGCCGAGCGCGGCAAGGACGTTGACCAGCACGTCGTCTTCGATTTCGACGTAGGTGCCCAGCTGGTCGATGTACGAGGTGGAGACTCCGCCGGCCTTCGCGAGACGGATCAGCGGACGGGCAAGCCGCTCCGCACTCTCGGTGCGCGGCTTGGGGGATGTGGCCATATGTGATGCTCCTAACGTCGGTTGTGGGCGGCTCGTCACATTCGGACGCGACGGCGGCTGTGCTCGCCGTGCCTCGACTGCGTGGCCCGGCTGCGCCCGGTGTGCAAGTATCGTTACCAGTACCATAACGCATAATGACATCGTTTGCAATACTTGCGGTGTTTCGTTTTGCAAAAGTGCCGTATTGCACTGAAATAACTAATGAATAACCTTGTCATTTTGCTGGCAGCTTATCGGCTTTGGTGGGTTTTTCTCATTGCCCTGCCGTTCTCATCCGGGAAGCTGTTCCGGTCCCGTTCGGTACTTCGGTCCCATCCAGTCATCCTTCGCTTCCTTCCATCCCCGTTCCATCCGAGCGCAGGCACGGCATCGTGATCCAGCGCTGTGTCACGTGCCGCGTCACGCTCCCGGTCACGTATCATGTCACGCGATATCGTGTCGGGCGATATCACGTCACGTGCCGCGTCACGCACCATGTCACGCTCCGCGTCACATCACATATCGTGTCGGGCGTTGCAAAACAGTTGTCCGGTTATCTCAAGTACGGCAGTCACCGGACGGCGGCAGCGGCAGACGGCAGCAGTCGGCAGACCGCACGGTCAGCAGATTGTGTAGTCGGCAGTCAAGGCAACAGGCGCCGGCGACAACGTCATCGTTCGTCGTCGGCACCACCCCCCGACGTCGGCAATCGAGCGCGGTCACGCGTGCGCAGCGCGTACACCAAACCGTACGCGCGTCGCGCCGCACGAGAGTCCGCAGTCCAGCGTGAGTCCGCAACCCAGAGGTCCGCACACCAAGCGAACCGCCGCGCCCCACGCACGATCTGCCGCATACTGATACATGAATGTCCATTCAAAGGAGACTCGCATGGGACTGAACACCGAAACTTATCCGCACGTGTACGACATTCTCGTGGCCCGCTGCGACTACGCGGACTGCGGCGCGATGCGCACCGCCACCGCCGATGGTGAGCCGTACGACTTGGATTGGGAGATGGCGGAAGACGATCTGTCGGATTCCGGCTGGACGTCGGTGGACGGCGGCGGCGAGTGGTTCTGCCCGGCGCACGCGGCGATCGCGAAATTCCCGCAGGAGGAGCGGCGCAAGGCGAAGTCCGAGGGCGCGTTTTCGGCGGCGGATCATCGTCGTCTGCTGGCGGCCGTGTACGGTCAGGCCGTGGGCGACGCGCTCGGCGTGCCGTACGAGTTCCAGCACCGTGACGCGTTCCGTTGCGAGGGCATGATCGGATTCGGCACGCACCGGCAGCCGGCGGGCACGTGGAGCGACGACACGGCAATGATGCTCGCCACGCTGGATTCGCTGGCCGAGCACGACGGCAAGGTTGACGAGGATGATCTGCGGGCCAAGTACGTGGCGTGGCTGTATCACGGCGAGTACACCCCGGACGGTGTGGTGTTCGACGCCGGTGGCACGACGCGCGCGGCGCTGGCGGCCGGTCGAGGCGCAACCGGCGAGCGGGACAACGGCAACGGCGGTCTCATGCGCATCCTCCCGCTGGCGTTCACTCGCGCGAGTGACGACGACATCCGCAAGGTGAGCGCGGTCACGCACGCGCATGCGATCAGCATGGATGCGTGCGTCCGGTTCGTCCGCGTGGCGCGACTGCTGCTTGCGGAAGGTCGGGATTATTCAGTGTCCGAGATCTGCAAGACGGCTGATATTCCCGATCAGCGGCTCATGCCGCGCGACTCGATCAATTCCGGCATGTTCGTGCTGAACACGCTGCAGGCCGCGATCTGGTGCCTGGTCAACACGCATTCGTACCGCGAGTGCGTGCTGACGGCCGTGAACCTCGGTGTCGACACGGATACGACCGCTGCGGTGGCGGGCGGACTGGCCGGCATCGTGTACGGGTTGGACGGACTGGAAAGCCAGTGGATCGCGCAGTTGCGTGGGGCCGAGTTGCTGGAACATATCGTTGCGAAGGCCGCGTTGCACCTGCCGGGACTGTACCGGCGCAATTGGCGGATTACGGCTGCACGGGCTGCTCGGAAGGTTACGGATGAGGAAAGGAAGGGGCTGCACGAGCTGGTGCAGCTTGAGCCGGAGTTCCAGAAGGCGATGGACGAGGGCAGGAAGCTGTATCACTGGAACGAATCGGATACGGATGATCGCGGTGTGATGGTCTACCGCGGCATCTCGTATGATCCGATCGTCGACCGGTATTGGCATGCGATTTATCAGGCGTGGGGAGACCGTGGTAGTTACGGCGATGTCCTTGACGAGTTGAATCTGTCTGATCCGGATGATCTGCAGGACTTCTACGACAACGGCGATTATGACTTGTTGGGCATGGATGAGACGCTTGCGTTGTTGCTGGTGCCGACGCGTCAGGAGCGGTTCGGAGACGGATCGTTGTGCGGGTACTTGGATGAGGGACATATTCTCCGACTGCTTCGCCACGTTGGCGATATGGCGAAGTAGCCGGCGGGCTGTATGCGGGCTGCCGGCCCGCATCGCTCGCGTAGCGGGTATTTTGCTCTCCCCGTTGGGGAGCCGTCAACGGCGGAGCCGCGGACGGTGTGGGCGATGGTTTGCTCCCCCCTGTCAGGGGGAGCTGTCCGCGGAGCGGACTGAGGGGGCGCACACCCGTCACGCCAAGAGACGGGACTTGGTTTATGCGCCATCCCGTTAGGGGGCTGTCAACGGCGGGGCCACGGACGAGGTGAACGAGATGGTTTGCTCCCCCGTCAGGGGGGCTGCGGCATCTGGCCGAGCTGGTGCAGCACGAGCGGGTTTGCTCCCCCTTGTCAGGGGGAGCTGTCAGCGAAGCTGACTGAGGGGGCGCACACCCGTCACGTCAAGAGACAGGATTGTTTTATGTGCCATTCCCGTTAGAGGAACTGTCGTACGCCGGCACCCCGTGCCTCATTGATCTGCCCCTTCGCTAGTACTCTGTCGGACTTAATGTGATGGGTTTGACGCTCCCCCAGTCGGCTTCGCCGACAGCCCCCCTCAGCCGAGGGGGCCGAGAATAAAGACGCGTCAATTTAGATCCGACAAAGTACTAGAGAAGCCGACGGTGAAACGGACTGAAGGACGCTGTGCGGGCGCATGCCACTCACTGCTGGCGCAACTATTCTCGGAAATAATGGTTGATCGCCTGGAATAGTTGCGCTGAGCATTCGCCAGTGCAACTATTCCAGGCGTATAGGGCCGTTTTCCGAGAAAAGTTGTGCCGGTGTTGTCGTAGTGCAACTATTCCCAGAACAATGGGTTGTTTTCCGAAAATGGTTGCGCTGAGCGGTGTTGGCGTGAGGAGCTGGGATCGGTGACGGGTTTCTAGGAGGTGCTGCGCGGGGGATCGGAGGAGAGTGCCTTCACCGCCAATGGTTGCGTTAACGACACGCCCGTAATCTCGCTGTGGAGAGCGATGTCCGAAATATGATCCTTAATTTCTGGGATTGCGCGAGGCGTTGCAATGCTTACGTTCGCTGCATACCTTTGCAATCGAGACGCCCTAAGAAACATCGGGGGGGGGGCTCGCGTTTGCTATCGTTTGCAACAAATGATGCTACAATCAGAAATCGGTGAGAGAAAGTACATATGACAGAGCTGTTGGAGAGCGAAAACAAACCGACGGATCTGATCAATGAACGGTCCACAAGACCGATGAGCATATGCGCGGACTCTTTGGAGAACTGAATACGGTGGGTGATCGAAACTGATTTCCGGCTGCGCGATGCGAGTTGAGTAACGACGATTCGTGTCGACTGCGACGGAGATTCCGTACGAGCCGAGTAACGACGGTTCGGATGGAAGTGATATCGCTTTTGGGTATCTATCGTGAACGATAACCGCGAAATATCAAGGATATCGGCGGCTGGCTGGCGCGTGCGATGATAGCATGTGCGAGTCGGCCGACGATTGGGATGATGTTGATATGAGCGGCGGTGCATAACCGGTGATCGCGAGGCGTCGCGGTGGCCGGCGAATGAGGTAACGACGCGCAATACGGCGGGACGAGTGCATGGAGGCATCGGCTCATCTCGCATAACACAACCATAGGCGGAGCTGAGAACCGCGCCCAACAGCCTAGCGCAAGCTATGTGCATCGATGTGACAACGTGTGCAAAACATATGTGGTCACGCCGGTGACATGGTTTTTGCGAACGATGGCAGGGGGCAGTTCGAGGGGGAGAGAACTATGAACACACGACCGGCGTACGTACGTGACCGGAGAGTGGCAAAGGCCAAGGATCTGGCCGCCGCTTTCCTTGCCGTCACCATGTTCGTAGGCACCGCCGTCGCCGGCGCCATCACCGCCCCCTACGCCGCCTATGCTGCGAATGATGTCGATTTCGCAGACGGTGCTCTGTGCACTCCGACTGAGCAGTCGATGGGTACTGAGGCAAATCCTTCTTCTGACCGTGATACCGGCGCCGCCACGTGGGTTGGTGGTGATATGTTCGTCGGCAAGCGCCCGGCAAACTCCACCGAAAACAACAGCACCGACAACAACCTGATGAATGCAACCGGCCCGTCCGGTTCCTACGCCGTTGAAGCCGAAGGCCTGACTGTGGTCAACGGCAAATTGCTGTTGAATCCGCTCAAGAATTCTTGGTCCAATAAGGTCACAGGCGGTGCTTTTCGTTTCGGCATTGCTGGTTTTGGTACGCAGTTCCGCCCGGCGAACGGTAGCACCGCGTTGGTTGTCGGTGGCAACGGCAACACGGTGATCGATTCTGGCACCGACACGAAGGCGAAGGTGAAGGCGTGGAGTAGGCCCGGTTTCATCATGGGTTACAACCACCAGGGTTCGATTGCTGGCACGGATACCGGTGTGTGGGGTGGCGCACCGACCGGCGCGCTCAAGACAGTAGACGATGCATCCCTGCAGTGGAATGCCGGTGATATGACGAACGTCACTGTCAAGAGCAGCGACAACGATACCGATACCAGTGACGATTCCAAGAACTTCTCCGAATCCAAGTACTACCAGGATTACGTCGTCGAGGACATCTCCGCCCCGCTTGCCTTCCAGACCGCGACGGGCACGGTATCGCAGGATGTTTCCACGCTGGATACGCTGACCCGTCACAAGTACAACTATTACACCGAGGGAACTGACGAAGGTAGCAAACTCCAGTATGTCTTCAACTACAACGATGAGCTCAAGAACGGTACTGGTCGTGGCCTGGAGACCACCGACTCGTATACGAACCGTGAGAAGCTAATCACCTTCAAGGGTACGAACAATCCGACGATGGAAGTGTTCAACCTCAACGCGAACATGCTCACCGATTACAAAGATGGCACCCGTTACCGTGGTGTGGCATTCGCGTTCACTGACATCGCCGACACCGCATCCGTGGTGATCAACGTGACCGGCGATAGCAAGAATATCTCCTTCCACAATGGCTGGCAGTTCTGGTGGAACGGTCAGGAGATCTCCGACGGCTATTCCAACTACAACAGCAAGAGCAACGATGAGAATCTGAAGAAGAAGTCGGAGCTTTACGCAAAGGCCGCGCAGAAGATCCTGTGGAACTTCCACGACACGAACAACCTCACCATCTACGGCGGCATCGCCAACGAGGATCCGAACGGCAAAGTGACCGAGGATGATCCGGCTGCCGCGATGCTGGGCAGCATTATCGTGGTCGGCAACGCCGAGTCGGGCGATTCGGATGGTAATGCCGACAACACGATCGGCAACTTCGAATCGCATGTGACCACGAACGGACGCGTGTACACCGAGGGCGACTTCTCCATGTACAACCCGTATTATGCGGCGAAGTTCGCTCAGGCTGGCGCGAACGATGGTGATTCCTCGTCCGTCATCGACATGGATCAGGAGCGCCACAACTTCCCGTGGAACGGCCAGACCACCACCGAGTGCGCGGCGATCGCCTGGCAGAAGGCCGACGAGGCCGGCAACGGTCTGAAGGGCACCACGTGGGCGATCTACGGCACGTACGCCGATGCCGTGAACGGCAAGAACGCCCTGTACACCGCGCTGAAGGACGACGACTTCGCCGACAAGGACACCACTACCACGGGCGGCTTCAAGGTTGAGGGCCTCAAGCCGAACGCCACGTACTACATCAAGGAAGTCGCCACCGGCGACAGCAAGTACCAGCTGAACACCAACATCTACTACGTGAAGACCGGCGACGCGAACACGACCGAAACCGTGACCCAGTCGGTCACCAAGAGCGCGGACGGCACGTTCACGTTCGGCACGGCCGACATGACGAACGACGGCAAGATCGTCAACAAACATGCCGGTCACGCGGTCGAGTGGAAGAAGATCGCGGACGGCGATACCAAGAACACACCGTTGGCCGGTTCCGCCTGGCAGATCAGCAAGCAGGGTGGCGACAAGACGAAGGTCTGGAACGTCGAAGACAACGTGAACGCGGCCACCGGCGTGACCGTCACGTCAAATTCGACTGAGCTGAACGCAACCAACGACTATAAGGCGACGCTCACCGCCGCAGTCCAGCCGTCCGACGCCGTGCAGAACGTCACTTGGACGTTCACCGACGAATCCGGCAACCCGAAGTCCGACGAATCCGCCGCAGTCCTGAGCCAAACCAGCGAACTGCGCGCCGACGTCATCGGTACCAGCGACACGGACACGACCGTCTACGTCAAGGCATGCTCGGTCTCCAATCCGGACGTGTGCAGCCAGCCGGTCACGATCACTGTCAAGGCCGCAAGCGTCACCAGTTTCACGGTCAAGGACTCTGCGAACGCTGACGTACAGAACAACGCGTCGTTCACCGTCGCGCAGAACGGTTCGCTCGACTTCACTGCGACTGTGACTCCGAGTGTGCCGATCACGTGGTCGTCCAGCAACGATTCCATCGCCACGGTTGATTCGCAGTCCAACGGCGCGAAGGCAACCGTGACCATGCACGCTCTCGGTTCGGCTGTGATCACCGCGAAGGCCGGCAACAAGACCGTCTCGTTCACGGTCGCGACGCCGAGCACCACCGTGTACTTCAAGAAGTCGCTGGTGAACTGGTCGAACTACTACCTGTACTACGACGACGGCACCGAGTGGACGTTCGCGAAGATGGACCGCACGTGCGGTGACTACGTGGCGGTGACGATCCCGCAGGCGACCAATGGCAAGGGCTTCGTATTCCACGACAGCACGGACAAGAATTCGGGCAACTGGTACAAGCCGGATACGACCGCCACTTCGAACTTCAAGTTCACCGGTAATGCGGTGCAGGTGGTGGAGCTGTACAACAATTCGACCGGTTCCACAGTCCCGACCGCGTGTGCCGCGTCGGCTGCTGCGGTTGATGCCGATGATGAGGCTGCGTATGACGAGACCGTGTCTGCTCAAGTCGACGAATCGTCTGTTGAATCGGCTGATGCGGATGCCGGTGACGCTCAGCCGGGTGATGCGAAGGCTGCGGCTTGCGTTGCGAAGGATGGCACGGTTGACAACGCTGGCAACGTGACGGCCGGCACGAAGTGCGATATCGACACGGTCGCCGGTCAGTTCAAGGTCGACGGTCTGGATGCAGGTACGTATCTGATTCACGAGCTGACCGCGCCGGACGGGTACACGCTGAACAAGACCGTGTATGTGTTCACGATTGATCCGCAAGGCAAGGTGACGTGGGATGGCGGCTACGAGTGGGTCAACGGACAGACGTCATCCACGTTGACCCCGGGACTGGCTCCGACTCAGGCGTCCGGTTATGCGATCTCCGACAAACCGACCGAGGTGACCTGGAACAAGGTCGACGCGAAGGGCGGCAAGCTGGACGGTTCGCAGTGGAAGATCGTCGGTCCGTCGAGTGCGGCGACCGGTGGACAGAAGACCTACTGCGTGGCCGATAACGTGACGGTCAATGCCGATGACACGACCGATCCGAACACGACGTTCGAGAGCTGCGATGGCACCAAGCTGTCCGACGCGGCCACCGAATCCGGCGCGATCACCGTCAAGGGTCTCCCGGTCGGCGAGTATACGCTCACCGAAACCAAAGCCCCGAACGGCTACCAGCTGCCGACTACGACGGTCACATACAAGCTGACGGTCAAGGCCGATGCCGAATCGACCGTCACCAAGTCGGACGGTTCCGCGCTGACCGACTCGGCCATCGCCAACTCGTCCAAGCCGGTCGATATCAAGATCCCGGTCAAGAAGACCCTGAAGTACACCGACTGGCCGATGAGCGGCAACGACTACGTCAAGTTCACGTTCCAGATCGCGAAGGCTGAATCCAGCCCGAACGATACGCCGATTCCGGCCGACTGCGGCGGCAAGCTGCCGTGCACGATCGACCTCGCGCCGGAATCCGGTGCGGTCGATTTGCAGAACGTCACCAAGTACTTCGGCAAGATCGAATTCACCGACGCTCAGCTTGGCGACAAGTCGAGCGACGACTACGCGAAGACGTACACGTACGTGATCACCGAGGTCGTGCCGGCGAGCGGTGCCGAGGAGAACCTGCGGTACTCGAAGGCCGAATGGACCGTTGCCGTGACCGTGAGCCGCGACAAGTCGGAGGGCGGCAAGTACCAGGGTCTGAAGGTTGCGTACACGGTGACGCAGACCAAGGACGACGACGGTACTGCGATGAGCGGGTCGGATGCGACGGGTTGGTACGACTCGATTGGCGGAAGCGACAAGTCGGGTAGTGCGGCGCGTGCCGAGAACCAGCATCCCGGTGAAGCGGACACCAGCGCTCACCCGAACCTGACTGCCGAAACGACGTTCGTGAACACGAAGGTGCTGACGGGGTTGCCGTCGACGGGTACGGATTGGACCGGTCGGATGGTGCTGCTCGCGGGTGCCGGATTCATTCTTGCTGGCATGTTGATTGCCGGCGGATACCAGTTCGCCAAACGACGGGAGGCCGTATCTGCCTAAATCATCATCACTAGCGCGTGGCGGGTGGGACCGCGGCCTCGCCTTCGGCATAGGACTCGCCTACGGCGAGACTGCATTGCCGAACTCGCCTAACGGCGAGTTGCCCCTCCCTCAGTCAGCTTCGCTGACAGCTCCCTCAGCCGAGGGAGCCAAGGCTCCGCCAGCTCTCGTGCCGCGAAGCGGCACCTCGGCTCCCTCGGCTAGGACATTGCCGTTAAGCAAACAGCAGAGCTGTTTGTAGGCAATGTGCGAGCCGACAGGCGAGCCAGCAAGAGGCCAGCCGTAAGGCTGTCCTTAATTGCAGGACGCTGGCACGGCCGTGAGGCCGTGACTGAGGGAGCGTCACACCCCGCCACCCATAGCTCAAGGGCCAACCCCAAGAGCTTCCACCCAAACCCCATAGATTTTCCCAAAATTGTCCAACTCCTTAATCCAAGGAAAGGAAGAGAAATGAACAAGATCATCAAGCAGGCGCTTGCCGGCGTCGCCGCCTTAGGCATCGCCGCCAGCGGCCTCGCCCTCGGCGCCGCCTCCGCCTACGCGGACGACCCGACCACGGGCAACATCACCATCACCGGTGCTAAGACCGACCACACCTTCAGCGGTTGGCATCTGGCCTCGCTGAAGAACATCACGTACAAAACCGATAAGTCTATCGATGGCTTCCTCGTGGATACCGACAACGGCCATGTCTCCGACATTGAAGCCGCGATGAAGGAAGTCAAGACCGATACGAACGGCAGCGTGTCCGAGACTGGCACGTCGCTGTACGACACGTATAAGACCGACAAGAACTACTTCTTGGGCGATTCCAACGTGGATAACAACCCGATGGGTTGGTTTACCGCTACCTATAAGGGCACGGAAGTCACCAGCCCGTGGGGTGGCGGCGGCAAGACCGGTGCCCAGTCCGTGCTGCGTGCGTTCGCCCAGGCACTGTCTAAGCAGGTCGCGAAGACCGACGCTTCTAATCCGGACAAGGATGATTTCAAGGCCAATGCAGCCGGAGAGGCCAATGAGAACGTGACTCAGGGCCTGTGGTTCCTCAAGGACACCACGACCACGTCGGATGATACCGCCAAGGAAGAGACCAACTCCATCCCGATCATCACGCCGACCACTTTCGATGGTATGGCCGGCTGGGGCAGCATCACCATCAAGAACACCATCCCGACCATTGACAAGAAGCTCGTCGACCCGAACGATCAGGGCGGATACACCGACAACACCAAGCCCGACTACGCCGTGGGCGACACTGTCTACTACGAGCTGACCTCCAAGGTCCCGGTGTTCACCGGCTATGACATCGACCCGACGCTGAGCGCGACCTCCGGTAAGACTCGCGTCTTCCAGATCATCGATACCGCCGACAAGGCACTGACCATCGCCGACCCGGTCACGAGCGCCGATCCGGTTGTCTCCGTCAAGGTCGGCGACACCGAGCTTAAGTACAACGACGACTACACCGTCTCGAAAGATACGGTTGCCAGCGCTGCTTTAACCGGTGATTATGAGGGCGGTACTGTGACCACCATCGACCTTGCCAAGTACGTCAACAAGGCCACTGGTTCTACCTCCGCCGACTCCGGTATCGACGAGGGCGCCACTGTCACCGTGATCTTCAAGGCCAAGCTGAACGCCAACGCGAAGATCTCCGAACCTGGCAACCCGCGGAAGAACCTGAACAAGGATGAGCTGCGCTACTCCAACAAGCCGGAGGACGTCAGCGACGCCCACAAGGTTCCTGGCAAGGAAGTCCCGGTCTACTCCTACAAGTTCGGCATCCACAAGACCAACAAGGCCGGCGATAAGCTGCCGGGCGCCCAGTTCGTCATCAAGGCCGGCGAGAACACTTCCCACAATGGCAAGTACCTCGGCACGTACACCAAGACCGAATCTGACAAGTCTGGTTGGACGTATGAGGACACCAAGCCTACGGCCTGCACCGACGATCAGATCAAGAAGAATACCTGCAACACTGCCGGTGTCTTCGTGAGCGATTCCGATGGCAACATCAATGTTGAGGGTCTTGACTCCGGCACCTACGAGGTCGAGGAGATCGCGCCGCCGGCCGGTTACACCGCCGTTAGCCTGCCGAAGTTCAACTTCACTATCACGCCGACTGTCGGTTCTGAAGCTAATGGCCATAAGACCATCACCGCCGTGTCCAACGCCAAGGAAGGTTCTGATGAGCGTGTCACCCTGTCTCAGGACGGCAAGACGCTGAACATCTGGAACGCGAAGAACATCACCGAGCTGCCGAAGACCGGTGGCGCTGGTCTGGCTCTGATCGTGGTTGTCGGTGGCCTGTTCATCGCCGCGGCCGGCATCTTCGGTCTGCGCGCTCGTCGCTCCTGACCCCGCGTCAGGACTGGTGCGGAGCCTCGGCCCCCTCGGCTGAGGGGGCTGTCAGCGAAGCTGACTGGGGGAGCGTCGCGGCACGTCAGTGCCGTCAATAAGCACAGTATCGGCCTTCGGCCGATGCCGTTACACAGCGGCTCACGCCGCAGACGCTCCCTCAGTCTCGCTAACGCTCGACAGCTCCCTCAGCCGAGGGAGCCAAGGCTCCGCCATCCCCCCCATAACCAAAACTTGATGCCACAGAAACGCGCACAACTCCATCTCTCCACTCCGCTCGTTCCCGCGCGCATCAACCCCACCTCCGGCCGCTCATCTCCCAAACTCCACGGCCGGAGGTTTTTCCATACCTATCCGATACGTATAATCAAACGTGAATCAATCCACCATTGGCAGGAGTTCAACGATGACCAACGCCAATCGAGACGATGCCGTCTCCCAAATACTCCGCGATAACGGATTCCAGCTCGAAGCAGTCCGCGCGCTGTCTGAACAAATTCAGGCAGGCTGGGCGACCGTCTGCGAACGGATCGCTCCATACGCACCGTCCGACGGTCTGTTCATTTTCCTGGACAAACCCAACGGACATGTACTTCGAGTCGTATCAATCGGTGGCTTCGGTCGCGGAATACAGGTACATTCCGACCAAAGTTCGTCGCACATCTATCAAGCGGCATGCTCCGATCGCAACGGCTTGCAATACATCGTCAGTAACGATACGCAATTCAGATATTCCAACGGATCGACTCCCAAGCTCTACGCACAAGCAACGTGGGTGAGGAACATGCTCGTCGTGCTCGCGCTTACCGAGAACGCGCCGTGGTTGCCGGCTGGTTCTTCGCCCAAACAACGAGGCGCCAGCACGTTCTACAAGGACAAAGTATGCGACAAATGCGGCGGTACGGCATATCCTCTGTATGAATGGGCATGGTGCGATTCCTGCGGCGAGCGTCGATGTCCGAAAGGGCATTGCGGGTGTGCTCACGAGCAGCTTTGCCAAGAGTGCTATCAGTACAAGCCAATTGCAGCGTTTCATCATGGTTCGAAAATCTGTGAGGAATGCGCCGAATAACATGACGCTGATCATGTATTAAAACGTGCTTAATTGCGGCCTTAATTACAATCGTAACAGCAGAGAAATTCAAGGAGGAATTTGATATGCCAGTAGGATCAATATGCGATATCATCACGGCGGTGGCTACGATTATTGCGATCGGAGTCGCGGTATGGCAGTTGAAGAAAACCATCAAACAGGAAACCGAGAACCGGGTTGAAGACCGGTATAACGAGCTTCGTAGCGAAGCGTTTCGTGTGGACGCTTGGGTCGCGGTTACGATCGTTAAGAATGACTCCAGCCAGAAGAGTGCGCGGGTATGGCATGTGGTGCTCGATAACGAGACCAAAGGCGTGATTCGCAATGTGCGGATACACGTTCAGTGGCATGGTTTGTCGGACGGGAACAAGGACTCATACGGATTGGGCGTCATGCCGTTGGTGGACAAGCCTTGGCTGACGATTCCTGCTGGCTCCTGGCGCATTAACTATGCCAAACGGAGCGAGAATATTATTTGGAGCATGCCGATGCGTATTCATGATCCGCACGGGGAAATGAATCCTTCGTTTTTCGATCCTGGCGAGAGTAAGCCGGCGCAGCTTCATGAATGTGTGATTCTCCGCTTCGCCGATGCATACGATAACGAATGGTGCCGAGTGTATAAGGCGCATAGCACGTCTGCGGGGCTTGAACCGGGACTGTATCTCATCGGCACCCCTAACGAGTCGCTCAAGAAGTATGTGAAGACGGTTCAGCTGTGAGGGTTTGGTGCGGCTTGGGATCTAGTACTTTTACTTTGTCGGGCTTAATGAGGTGGGTCTGACGTTTCCTCGGTCGGTTTTGTCGATGGGCTCCCTCAGCTGAGGTGCAAGAATAAACGCGTCGGTTTAAACCAGGAGTGATGGTTAAGTGGCAGAGGCGTTGTAAGGGGTGTTTGTTGTCACGCTTTGGCGTGAGGCTTGAGATTTGGCCGGGTGTGGTGGGGAATGTTGCCACGCTTTTGGGGCTTGGCGGGTTCTCTGTGTTGTGTGCCAAGCGGGGGAGTGGGCCGGTTTCTGGCGATTGGCTACGATTGGCGGAATTCTGCGGTTTTGGTGCTTGCTGTCGTTGTCACGCACTGGTTTTTCTTGGCCGATCGTGCAGGGTGTGACAGGGTTTTTGTCATGCTCGGGCGAAACTCTGCGATTCCGCCCGGGCATGACATGGGTTCTCCAGCTGTCTGCCTAGATCTCGCGCCAACGAGCCCACTGCGTGGCACGGCGTCCTGGTTGTTCCATCTGAATCTTGTGTGTCACGGTTTCCTCGCGTGATGTTTCTGCTGGTAGGCAATCCTTGCTATCCCGAATATCTGAAGTGGCCTGATTTTTGTTCCGTCTCTGCTATGAGACGGCTTGTGCCATCTGCTTTTGATAATACTCGTTCTCGACCTGTTCCGGTGTCCTGTAGCCCAGGGAGGCGTGCAGACGCTTCGTGTTGTACCACGAGACCCACCGCATCGTCGCATACTCCAGCTCGGCCACGCTCCGGTAGGGTTTGTTGACCCAGATCAGCTCGCGTTTGTACGTGTTGTTCGTGCGTTCCGCCAGCGCGTTGTCGTACGAGTCGCCGACCGTGCCGGTCGAGGGGAGCATGCCCGCGTCGGCCACGTGCGTGGAGTACACGAGGCTTATGTACTGGCTGCCGTGGTCCGAGTGATGCACGCACCCGTCGGCGCCGCCGTGGCATCCCGCCCACACGACGGCCTGCTCCAACGCCTGCAACGGCAGTTCCTCCGTACGCATCGTGGAGGTCGTCGCCCAGCCGACGATTCTTCTGGCGTACGCGTCGGTGACGAACGCGACGTACGCGAACGAGCCGTCCGCCAGGCGAACGTAGGTGATGTCGGCCACGTGCAGCCGGTTCGGCGC